>CALGAK010000120.1 GCA_937954085.1 uncultured Bacteroidota bacterium | reverse complement strand
CCATCACCAAACAATTAAAATAACACCTCACCCAACAATTCCAAATAAGCAGAACCAGACCCATCAGTTTAGGCCGAGAAGTGGTTGAGTGGGGCAATCCAACAAGAACCCCAACTTAAATCATAACGAAAAATTAAACTTCTACTTTCCTCGATAATTTACTTTTGGGGTGAATGAAAATTGAAAGGAATGAAGGATTGGAAGTATTTGAAGTATTGGATTGTTTGGAGTGTTGCATCGCTCTTGCTAATTACGAGTTGTGAAGAGGATCAGGTGGAATCGCTGGATCATTTAGAACAGGTGGGTATTCTGGGGCAGTGGAAGCTCGATAATCGATCGGTTAACGGAATCGCTAATTTGGCTGTAGAGTCTTGCGATTCACTTCATTTTGACGCCGATAGCGAACCAACCGATTGGAAGGGGATGTTTCGTGCCTCAGGAAACGGATACGCAAGAACAGGTGACTTTGAATTAGATACGCTCAACCGCACAATCGCATTCTCGTATGAGGATGTCCTGAAATGGTACTCTATCCAACTTACCCATAATAGCATCAGGTTTAATTATTTGGAAAATCAGGATCAAATTGAAGAGTATTGGATTAAACTAGAGTAAATTGAATTTATGTGCTTGTTTTCAATCGTCAAGCGCATTTAGCTAAAGGAAATAGCCGGATTGACACACATGTAACGGGTTTGTTAGAGTGGGGTTTCAGTTAGTAGCATGCGTGAGAAGATAGAACCGGGTTATCTTCACTGTAATCTGCCAAATAATTGCCATTGATTTCTATTTGTTTCTCCATCATTCCTCCCCTTTTTCTTTGTATTTTGTCAACCATATGAATCAAGTTTTTAGGATGACTTATTTCCGTTTTATGCAACCAGTGACTTTTTCTCTGAAAAGCTTTCTAATCGTCGTGTTAACCGGGCTTATCGGTTTGTTACACGGGGGTAGCTTAATGGCTCAAAAAGTATTCTCGGTGGAATACGAGCATCAGGCCGATGTGAAGGTGTATGTGGTTGCTTATGAGCATCAGGCCGACTTAAAGGTTTTTAAAGTGAAGTATGAGCATCAGGCAAAGGAAAACGAGGGACGCTGGTTCTTTACGCTTTATCCGCATCAGGCCGATAAAAAAGTGTATTTTGTGGAATATGAGCATCAAGCCGATGTGAAGATTTTCTTTGTGCAGCATGAGCATCAAGCAGGATGGAAGAATCGGTCTAAAATGCCATGGATGTACTAATCTGCGAGGAGCAATGCAACTGCAAATGTTAAAAAATAAGTAAACCGGTTAAGAATGAATGCGAAAAAATCAATGCCCAACTTTGAAACTGTCGATGATTATATTGATAGTCAGAAGATTGAAGCTCAAATTGTGTTAAAGGAATTACGACAGTTAATACATATAGCGGTGCCTGAAGTATTGGAAATGACAAACTACAAGGTGCCGGCTTTTATCTTGGTTCCAGGGATGAAGCCCGACTTACAAATCATGATGGCTGCTTATGCAAATCATGTTAGTTTTTATCCTTTTCCTGCAACGATTGCTCATTTTGCTGAACCCTTACGTGCCTACAAGACTGGAAAAGGCTCCGTCAATTTTTCCTACAACGAACCCTTGCCGAAAGAGCTGATTCTGAATATGATTCGATATCGGGAAGAAGAAATCCGGCGGCAACATTCTCCCATAAGCTAGCTTTTAACCAAAGTCGAAGAAGAGATTGATCGCGAGCCAAATCTTACTCCTGCTCGCATGTATATGCTTTTGAAAAAATAACTACACTAAAAACTTGGATTGTTCATTTTTTTTTGTAGCCTAATAAAAACTAAGTGTTCAAATGCCTCTAAAGTTTTTGTTATTATCGAAGCAAAAAAGTATTATAACTACAAATAGATTAGCTCCTTCCGTTAATAAATACTTGATAGAAGGCCACTTTGCGTTCCCAAGCGTAAGGTGGCATTAGTAATTTGTTAAACGTTTTTCTTACATTTAAATTCATTGTCATGAAAATATTATTCTATTCGTTTTTCTTTTTTATTGGTTTATCCGCTGGGGCATCGAACCAAGCACTAGCAATAATTACCGACATACCTGAACCCGAATCTACCGAAGTTCAAGCAATGGCTCCTGTAATCTTATTTGAAATTGCCGGAACCTTTACTATCACAGACCAAGGAGATGGTTGGATCATAGCGACTTGTGTGGGGAATGTTGGTAAATGTGTTGATATATGGCTTCATCCCAACGGTAGGTACGACATTGTCGTTTATCTTCCAAAAGTTACTTATACAAGCTATTCAGAGCCACAAGTTACTGAATTAGAGGAAGATTTGATCCAAGTGGAATTCAACTATGATTGATGAAAAAAAAGAACAATTACTAGCCTAGCAAGTTGATCTTTTAAAGGAATTGGTTGGTAATTCCCATTTTTGCAAAATGAGAGCAGGATTAGATTACCAACTGATTCCTATTAACCTTGTTTGCGTGCAGTTTTGAAAACCGTTGATTTTGTTTAATTTAGAAGCACAATTAATAGCAATATTTTATTTCATGAGACTCCTTCTACTTATTTCAACTCTACTACTAAACCATTTCTTGCATTCTCAGACCTGCATTATCAAACATAATCCGGGCTTATGTAGTACATGCTATGTCACTTATAGGTATGTAAATGAACTCGATAGTGCCTTTAATCGCATATTTGTGTTAAAAGATATGCCATTAAAGAGGGCTAAACAGGAAATTAAAACAACTGTCCCCTTTGTGAATAATTTTAATATTGTTACATCCGACTCAATTTATTCAACTTGCACGTATAAAACAGATTCGGAGATTAATCTTTTCGATGCCGATTCAACTTTGTACTATAAGTCGAGTATGACACTATTCGAGAACTTGATTTCGGAAGGGAAAAAACAGACCACAAGATTTCCCTACAAGGGCATAATTTCATTGCCAGAGGAGATTGTGTTGTCTCGATTAACAGTAATGGAGATAGTAAAAGACTATTTTTATTTCTTAGATTCAAGATACAATCAATTAGTGATAGCCGATAAGGTTTTAAATGATTTCAGAACAGAAGATTTTGAAGATTTTAATTATGAGAAAACTTACTTCGAGTTAACTGGAGATACGACCAGTTTTTATTATTTTAATACCTATCAGGAACTTATGGCAATGCTCGGTAAAAGCAAGCTCAAATTACATTCGATGGATGCCTGTGGAGATAGTTTGTATCTTCTTGCTTCTCTTCCGGTTGTGAGTTTTGTTGAAGAATTTAGAGCACGAGTCGAAGATGAATATTTTATTCTAGTTTACCATAATCAAGAGTTATTAGTACCTATTCGTACTATTATGATGAATGATGCTCCCTATGGTTTATCTGGAAAGATAGTTTGTAGGCATGATTCTCTCTTAATTCAAACTATGCCAACCATTGAAAATGAAGTGATTAAAGAATTGAATTTCATGGCATCGTTTAATCAAAAGGGGCTTAATTGGTCGGCTAGTAATGTAATGCCTATTGAATTGCCAGAAGTTTATCGGATTAATGATAATCCTTACGACCAATTTCATCCTTTTGTTGAAGACGATTTTGTTTTCTTTAATGCTTCGTTGGACTTTATTCACTTGTCTGACTTTTCAACCCAAAAACTTGATCTTGGCTTCGACCACGTTGAAAACCTCAAGCTAGGAAATGACTTCCAAATTCGTGATGTTAAAGTAAGGAAGATTTTCGCCACTCTTTTGATAAGCGACAAGAGGAACTCGGAGAACAAACTGTTAATATACAACCTGAAAGATAATAAACTAATGGCTAATATTCCTCTATTATTGGACGAAGCCGATTTGGGAGAGCTGCTGAATATTCGTTTATTAGATAATTTTACTTATTGCTGTATATACGATAATGGTATTGTATTTAACACCATTGATTTACTAAGCGCTAATTACCTTTAGCTTTTGAGTAGCAAAGAAGCTAAATAAAAAATTACCATTTGAAAAGGGTCCGTCAATTTTTCCTACAACGAACCCTTGCCGAAAGAGCTGATTCTGAGAATGATTCGATATCGGGAAGAAGAAATCCGGCGGCAACATTCTCCCACAAGCTAGCTTATTAACCAAAGTCGAAAAAGAGATTGACCGCGAGCCAAATCTTCTGTTCGTTGTTGCCACCGATGATTGAACCAAGCCGATAATCGATTCCGGTTTCCATTTTCAGATCCTGCACGAAGTTATAACCCAACAAAGGGATAAATCGTAACTCCAGATCATGCACACCTATGGCCATGCCGTATAGAATTTCCTGACTCGCTTTTACATAAAACTCACCGGGATCGAGCGATTCACCATTCAGGGGGACTTCCATCGTAATCCGATACCGGAATCGAATCTCGGTATTCTCCTGCGAAGAAAAAGTCTGGTCGCTTAAAAACCGATGGGCCAATCGTAAAGTCCGAAGCCGCTGTACCACCACCATTTGCTGAATGAAACGATGCTGCAGATTACCTTCTTCCAACCGAAATAAATAACCTCCCGCCAATCGAGAACTCAAGCCAATTTTACGGGCTGCTAACAAAGAAAAATCTGTGAGCAAATAATTGATTCCACGCTCGTGCTCGCTGTTTGATGCACGGCTGTGAAATTGTTGCCGCGACTCAATCTTCCCATTGTACGACCAGTGCGACTTGCCCTTAAGGTTGAAGTTGACCGATGGCAGTCCTCCGAATTCAAGGTTTTGTCCCACTAGTTCTATGCTGAAACTGGTCAGCAGCACGAGGAGGATGCTAAGTAGTAATCTAGTATTCAAGGTGACTGGTGTTTTTAAAAATGATTTTCTTAACCAAAAGAACCTCCCCCTTCGAATCGAACAAATACTCGTATAAATCGGTCGATCCATCTTTCTTACAGCGGAAAACTAATTCGTAACGAACCGATGGATGTTGAGTCGATTGCTCAGGAAGTGAAATAAGCGAAAGAACTTCTTCATTTGTTCCGCGATATTGCACTTGAGCTCTTTTGAGCTTGAAATTGTTACAATCCGACTGAAGCTGAGCTTCCATTTTTTGCTGTGTTTCCGGAGGTAAGCGATCCCAATCCAATTCAATTTCGGCATCGAGTAATTCACCTTCGGTGCTGAATTCGATGCTGTGCCATTTACGATTCATCTTAAACTTGGCCTCAAAACTATTCTCGTTCAAGGATTCTTCACGGTACCATTTAATGCGACCTGCATGGTCAATAGAGGCTATAAATTGCTTTGCTTGCGTGGGGGCATCCTCCGCGTGTACTCGACTTTCCTTCTCGAATTTTTCTTGGGCTATAAGTGAGTTCGTGGCTCCAGTCAAAATTAAGATGGCGATAAAAAATAGATATCTCTTTTTCATGTAGTTAAACCGTTTTGATGGTCGTTCTGTTGGATTCCCATTTTTGAACGATGATAGCTATTTTTTGATTACTCATCTGCCGCCGAAGTTCACGATTTTGTTAAATATTGACCGCACAACCTATGGGTCGATTCTTTACCTTTAGGTGTTGTAATCGATAATTTAAAAATGAAGTGATGAAAGAACTTTGGATGCTGATTTTAACTGCTTTAACGCTGCTGTTTTCGTCTTGCAACGATGCTACGAATACTCCCGAATGTGAATTTGAAACCCTCATCAGCGCCGAAGAATTTGTAACGGCGCCCTCCGATCCGGTCAGTATCAATTCCGTCGAAATTGAGGGTGACTGTTTGGTCATTACCTTCGGTGCAAGCGGCTGCAGCGGCGATACCTGGGAGGTTAAACTGATTGATTCCGAAAGCATTATGGAGTCACTTCCTCCACAAAGAAATTTGCGTTTATCGCTGAAGAATGATGAATTGTGCGAAGCTTACATAAGCAAAGAAGTGAGCTTTGATATTTCCAACTTACAAGTGGAAGGCTACTCCTTACAACTCAACCTGGTGAACTCCAACGAATCAGTTTTGTATTCCTACTAAATTCCTTCATTTTTCATTGTCCAAACTGAATGCTCATTCGCTAGCTCGTTCTTGTTGTCCTTACTCAATCCTTCCAACGTGGCGATTACTGAAGCAAAAGCAACTTCGTGCTAATTAATTCATTGTGTTGAATCTGAAGTAGGTACACTCCTTTATCCTGTTTGCTCAAATTGGGATGATATTCGTTCTTCTTTTCGAGTGTTGCTTCCATAATTTGCTTTCCCGTAACTCGATACACTTCCGGGAATTCCAACTTGGTTCCCTGAAGGATGAACCTGCCTTTACCCGGATTAGGAAATAACCGTAGCTCTTGCGATTCAATTTCCCTGATAGGCTTTACTCGAAAGGGGAGGTCTCCCGAAATTCACCAACGCTTCAGCCTGAAACTCTTCGACCGGTAAATTTTTTCCGGTTATCAAACAAAATGGTTGATTACAAAATTAGCCGAAAGATATCCTTAGCTTTGCCACCGGAAAGAAAGGGCAGGGGGGCGCTTTCGCATGAGTAATCGAATGGCTCGCTCGCTTTTTTGCCAGGATGTTAACATTTGGAACAGCATGAAAAACAAGGAATTTGTTCCCAAACTTTTCTCCTTATGGCAAGGAGGAATTAGTCGCTCGCAATGGGGGCACGATGTAATGTCGGGCGTGATTGTAGGCATTGTGGCGCTACCTTTGGCAATCGCTTTTGCCATTGCCTCCGGAGTATCGCCGGAAAAAGGTCTCATCACAGCTATCGTTGCCGGATTAGTCATTTCGGTGTTGAGCGGTAGCCGCGTTCAGATTGGTGGCCCAACCGGAGCATTTATCATCATCGTATTTGGTATTGTTCAGGAACATGGGGTCGATGGACTCACCATCGCCACGTTCATGGCTGGTTTTCTCATCATGGGGCTAGGCTTTCTTAAACTGGGAAACTACCTCAAATTTATTCCTTATCCGCTCATTGTGGGCTTTACCAGCGGTATCGCAGTTGTGATCTTCTCAACTCAAATAAAAGATTTTTTTGGTTTGCCGTTAGAGACAGTGCCCGCCGATTTTGCCCAAAAATGGAACGTTTATTTTCAGCATATCCATTCGCTTAATTGGATAGCCCTGGCTATCGCTCTTGGAACCGTGTTGATTGCCACTCAGTTTTATCGCATCAGTAAACGTATTCCGGGATCCCTAGTCGCTATTGTTCTCGCTACTTTCTTAGTGTACGAGTTCGACTTGCCGGTCGATACCATCGAGAGTCGATTCGGCGAAATACCCAACCGGATAGCCATGCCTCACCTTCCTACGATCAATTTCGAAATCATTCAATCGCTCATCGAACCGGCTATCGCCATTGCTTTACTCGGAGCCATCGAATCCTTGCTTTCAGCGGTAGTAGCCGACGGCATGATCGGAGGTAAGCATCGGTCGAACATGGAATTAGTGGCGCAGGGTGCTGGAAATATTTTTTCCGGATTATTCGGAGGAATACCAGCAACCGGAGCCATTGCCCGCACCGCTACCAATGTTAAAAACGGAGGACGAACGCCCATTGCCGGAATCGTGCATGCTCTTTTTTTGTTGCTAATTATGCTCTTGTTTGCTCCCATAGCTAAACTGATTCCTCTGGCTAGCCTGGCGGGTATTCTGGTTGTGGTAGCTTATCACATGAGCGAATGGCGGAATTTTCGCGATCTGCTGCGGAGCAACCGAATGGATGCCATCGTCCTCCTGAGCACATTTTTTCTAACGGTATTTTTCGATTTAATTCTGGCCATCGAAATTGGAATGATCTTGTCGAGCTTTATCTTCATGAAACGAATGAGCGAGGCTACCCGCATTACCCAAGCGGCCGGAATATTTGGTTTAACCGATCCGAATGGTGAAAAACTTTTTGAGGAAGAGCTTCCCTACATCCCCGACAATGTAATGTTATACGAAATTAATGGTCCCCTCTTTTTTGGGGCAGCCCATAAATTTCAAGAATTTATATCCGAATTGAATCACCAACCTAAAGTCATTATTATTCGGATGCGTCATGTCCCTTTCATCGATGCAACGGCGGTAAACCGACTGCAGGAATTGACTCGTAACTTACAAGCAAAGGGAACCACCATGGTGGTTTCCGGGGCCAACCGATTGGTAAAAGAAGAATTGCTAAAGGCCGGATTCTATGCCCTCTTGGGTAAACAAAACATCCTTGGGAACATTAACGAAGCGATTGTACGAGCCGAGGAATTGTTACAGCAGCCATAAGAGCAAGAGCACTAACATGAGCAAGAGCA
>CALGAK010000119.1 GCA_937954085.1 uncultured Bacteroidota bacterium | reverse complement strand
TGGTTTAAGGATACCAGCATTGTTTACGAAGGCAATCTTGCTTTGCGAAGTGGTCTAATTACGCATAACCAATGGAGTTCCTTCAGCATTGCCTGCGAGGTAGCCAGTTCAGGGAACATTTCATTTTATCGAAAGGTATCGTCGGAAACAAACTATGATTTTTTGCGCTTTTTCATCGATCATATCGAAGTTGGTACCTGGAGCGGCGATCAAGACTGGTCGCAGGAAGTGTATCCAATCAGTGCGGGACATCATGTTTTTGAGTGGCGTTATACTAAAGATTATTCGGTGAATACAGGTGAAGATGCGGCTTTTGTGGATTGGATCCAATTGCCTGCTTCCGATTTCCTATTGCCGGAATTGTGGCTTTCCGATTTATCGGTAGAAAAAACCTTGCCACCCGGCCGAGTTGAAACCGACACGCTCTATATTCGGAATGTGGGAGGAAGCATTTTAAGCTTTGAAGCGAACTTGGATTCGAGTGCGGTGCTTGCTTCGAATCAACTGCCTCCCTATCAGCTTAAAAGTATCGATGGCTCTTACTTGAATTATAGCCCGGGAGCCCTCAATACGGGTATGCCGGTTGTTTTGCGGCTTGAGGTGTATAACAACAGCAGCGATAGCGAGTGGCTCCAGTCGGTGCGAGTAAGCTTTCCTTTGGGTATTCATCTCGATTCAGCTACTCATTTTACCGGAGGATCGGCAGGAGTCATGGAGTGGGATGGAAGCAATGGAAATGGAACCGATGTAATTTGGTATGGTGAGGACCCCGATGGATGGGGAGTTGTAAAAGGAGGTGAAACAGCTTCGGTCGAATTGCATTTATGGATCGATCCGGCAATTCAGAATACGATGGTTCTTTTTTACGAGGTGAGTGGCGATTCCTACGGGTCTGCACCCCATTCCTTTTCTGATATTATCGTGCTGAATAATTTGGGAGCAAACGATACTTGGTTGACCTTGGAGAATGGATTTGGAACGGTTTTAACGGAGGTTGATTTTCCCTTGTTGCTCCGATTCAATACCTATGGCATTCCACTGGGCGACTACGAAGGGTCAATCAACCTACAAACCAATGTCGATACAACACAAATTCCAGTTTTATTGCATGTGGTTGATCCTTTGCAAATAGAAGATTATCGACAACAAATACAAATTTTCCCCAATCCCGCCAGTCATTGGGTGAAGTTTCGGGTTCCCGGCGATGGTGCTATGCAAGTAGAATTATTCACTTCCTCCGGTCAATGCGTAGTGAGCCGGGAAGCGGTCCATTCCGAAGAAGTGATTCCTCTGAATCAGTTATCGTCGGGTATCTATTGGATGGTTGTTTCTTCGAGCCAGGCTCGTTGGGTCGAGAAAATTATTGTATTGCCCCATTAGTCTGTTAAAAGGTGCAAGAAAGCAATGGTAGGCTGTGGTGAATGCAAAAGCCTTTCAGTACCTTTGGATAAATTTTTTTGTATGGTAGAAAAACGTGAATTAACAATACGCTACAATGCTTACCCCGATTGGAGTCGTTTATCGGTTCCGGATCAGGATTTAATAGAAAAGGCTCGTCAAGCAGCTGAAAATTCCTACAGTCCCTATTCCAAATTTGCGGTTGGTGCTGCTGTTTTATTGGCAAATGGCGAAATCATTACCGGAGCCAATCAAGAGAATGCAGCTTATCCCTCTGGTTTATGTGCCGAGCGAGTGGCTTTATTTTATGCCAATGCCCAGTATCCCGAGGTGTCGGTGAAAGCCATTGCGGTGGCAGCCTACAATCAGAATGGCATGCTCATCGACCCGGTACCTCCATGCGGAGCTTGCCGTCAAGTGATGAGCGAAACGGAGAATCGTTACAATCAACCCATTCGAGTATTCCTTCCGGGCGAGCACGAAGTATTGGAGTTCGATTCCGTAGCGGATTTATTGCCTTTTGGATTTAAACCTTCCTACTTAACAGCCTAGGAACATCCTAAATCTATCCTAAATTAAGGGGTAGTTTTACGTTTTGTACTTTTTGTAAAACTCAAATCGATGAAACTCCTATTAGTTGAGGATAACCTTCGGCTGCAGCAGTCGATCGAGGAATTCCTCGAAAAGAATCGCTTTTTGGTTGAAACGGCATCGGATTATGAAGCTGCTTTTGAAAAGCTGAAAATGTATGCCTACGATATCTATTTGATTGATATTAACTTGCCCGATGGATCAGGACTCGATTTGATTCGTGAAATCAAAAAAGATACTCCTGAAGCGGCCATCATTGTAATTTCTGCCAGAGATTCGCTTGATCAGAAGATAGAAGGAATTGAACTAGGAGCCGACGATTACATTACCAAGCCTTTTGAATTGGCGGAATTAGCGGTTCGGGTAAAATCGCTGCACCGAAGGAAAAAATTTTCCGGAAGCAATCGCATGAAGCTCGCCAATATTGAATTGGATTCTTTTACTCGACAGGTTTTTATAGCAGAGCATGAAGTCAAACTAACGAAGAGTGAATATCAGTTGCTTTTATATTTTTTCTCCAACCCCAATCGCACCATTACAAAAGAATCCTTGGCAGAGCATATTTGGGGCGATCACATGGACCTTGCCGATTCCTTCGATTTTATTTATTCACATGTGAAAAACCTCCGTCGAAAAATCGTTCAGGCAGGTCATCCGGATGTTATAAAAGCCGTTTATGGAATTGGATACAAATTGGAGATAGCGGAATGAAATTATTGCATCGGAGTTACCTGCAGGCTGCTTACTGGATTATCCCCATATTAATTTTGGGTGGATTATTTAGTTTTTATGCCATTCGCTATATTATTTACGAAGAGACTGATGAGTACCTTCAGTATGAGATGGAGCGATTAATCGAATACCATCGTACTTGGAACGATTTGCCCGACTATCATCAGGTTACTAACATTATTCCGGAAAAGGAAACCCCCGAACCCTTTTTTAAAGACACGTTGATTTTGGAGGAAGCCGATGATGAAATGGTTCCTCATCGTGAACTCCATTTTTCTTTGCTTCATAATGGTGAATATACGACCTTGGTTTTGCGTCAAATTTTACCGGGCAACGACGATTTGTTAGAGGGGGTTGTCTTCATAATGATTGGTTTAATGGTCCTCTTCATTCTAGTCCTATTGTTGATAGTTCGCCAACTATCCCGTAACCTTTGGCAACCGTTCTATCATTCGTTGCATGAATTGGAGCGGTTTAAAATAAACGATGAGCTGCCCATCTTACACGATACACAAGTGGAGGAGTTTAAGTCCTTGAATGCAAGTGTTCTTAGAATGATGAAAAAGATGCAGTCCGATTTTCATCGCACCAAAGAATTTCATGAAAATGCTTCGCACGAACTTCAAACCTATCTTGCCGTTATTCGTGCAAATGCTGAAGAACTCCTTAGTTTGGATCGACCTTTTGAGGAAGGCGATAAAGCTAAATTGAAAGTGATTTACGATGCCGGCCGGAATCTGACACAGGTACATAAAGGGTTGATGCTGTTGAGTAAAATTGGAAATGAAGAATTTCAAACTCAAATCCCTGTTAACCTCGATAAACAAATCCAAGAATCCCTTCGACTATTCGATGAGGCTATTCAACTGAAAGGGATTCACTTAAGGTATCAAGGAACAACGAAAACCCTTTTACTCGATGAAGGACTCATTGAAACACTCTTGAGTAACTTGATTAAAAACGCAGTGAAATATAATGAACCCAATGGTTTTATTCAGATTGAACTGACTCCCGAAACACTCATCATTGAGAATTCTGGGAAATCCATTATCCAACAACCAGAGCAGCTAAAAAAACGATTTATACGTGGCAAAAACGGGAATACAGGCATCGGGTTGGCCATTGTAAGCCAAATTTGTGAGCTCTATCAGTTCGATTTTCAGTATGAAGTAATTGGTAATTTACACCGGGTTCATATCCGTTTTTGATACTCTGTCATAATATAACCCCAGCAATTTTCCTAACCTGCATTAAGCGAGGTCCAACAAACCGAGTTAGATTGTAGAATCATTTTTTGAATATCCTAAATCCCTCCTAATTCGTCCCGTATTTTTGAATCGTAATAGTTCAATAGGAGTAAGCCGAAAATCCTCTAAAGAGTAGGCATACATTTAATTAGAAAAAATATGAAAAAGCTAATGTTTCTTATTTTAAGTGGTTTTTTATTCATGGCATGTGAAAAAGATGAAATCCTCCCCGAAAGTGAAATGCCAACAGCTGTGAAAGAATACGTCAGTACTCATTTCCCCGACCATGGTATTATTCAGGCTATTAAACACACCGATGGTTTGGAGTTGTCGTATCATGTAACCCTACAAGATGGTTTCTATTTGGAGTTTAATCGTGATGAGGAAGTAGTGGAGATAAGCGGTATTACGAAATTGCCCGATACGGTGATTCCTGCAAAAATCCTCGATTTTGTGCAAACCAATTACTCTCAGAATTTTATTGTCCAATGGGAAATCGACGATTCATTTGAATTCGACGGGAAAAAGCAAGAGGTTGAATTGGATAATTCACTCACCCTGGAGTTCAACGAGTCAGGCGATTTTATTCGAATCGACGATTAGTTTCTGAGAGGCAGAAAAGGGGATATTTCTCCTTTTCTGCCTCAAACAGGAAATCATATCACAAGCTTTGAGGCTCGCAGGCCTTAACGGTCACAGTAAAATGAAATAGCAAATAGTTAGTAACCTTTAAAAATTGTATTAGGATGAAAAGATGGTTTTTTATGTTAGGATTGGCTTTGTTGGCGCTCCCCCAAGGCTTATTCGCACAGTACACCGGCCCGGGAGCAGCGCAAAAATTTTACACGGTAAAAGAAGTACGATCCCAAGCAATGCGACTCGACCGAAACGATGAATTAATTAAAGTGTCAGGCTATGTAGTTAATCAACTCAACAGCGATCTGTATCAGTTTAAAGATGAAACCGGTTCAATTAATGTGGAGATTAAAAAGAAGTATATGCCAGAGGTTGCCTTCGACGAAAAAACGAAGATTACGATTATCGGGGAGGTCGATTACGATCTCCTGGAAGGGATCGAAATCGAGGTGGAAGAAATTCAGGTGGAATAGTGCGATGGGTGATTAGCAAAAAAAAAGTCCGGTTCTAATGCAGAGCCGGACTTTTTTGATATCGATTCTTATTTATTCGAATTGAGCTAAAGTCGTTTTAATAATGTCGATTGCTTCCATGAGTTGCTCTTCGTTAATAACTAAAGGCGGAGCAAAACGGATAATGTGTCCGTGGGTGGGTTTTGCGATGAGTCCGTTTTCTTTTAAGGCTAAACAAACATCCCAAGCCGTTTTCCCATTTTTAGGACGAATAATGACTGCGTTGAGTAATCCTTTTCCGCGCACTAATTCAACCATGTCGGATTTAACCGCTTGCAGTTCTTGGCGAAAAATCTTACCTAATTTTTCAGCATTAGCAGCCAGATTTTCTTCTTTAACTACCTCAAGTGCTGCAATGGCTACTTTCGCTCCTAGCGGGTTACCACCAAAAGTAGAACCGTGTTCGCCGGGCTTAATAACCAGCATGATATCGTCGTCGGCCAAAACACAAGAAACCGGGAATACTCCACCAGAAACAGCTTTACCCAGAATTAGAATATCCGGACGAACCCCTTCGTGGTCGCAGGCCAACATTTGACCCGTGCGAGCGATACCTGTTTGAACCTCGTCGGCAATGAACAGTACATTTTTAGCTTTACAGCGATCGTATGCAGCTTTCAAATACCCTTCGGAAGGTACATCCACACCCGCTTCTCCCTGAATAGGCTCAACCAGAAAACCGGCTACGTTCGGATCTTCCAAAGCTTTTTCCAAAGCGGGAATATCGTTGTAAGGTATAATAATGAAACCGGGAGTGTAAGGACCAAACCCATTGCGCGAATCAGGGTCGGTGGACATACTAATAATGGTGGTCGTACGACCATGGAAGTTGCTTTCGCAGACAATTATTTTTGCTTCATTAGCAGGAATTCCTTTCTTATCGTAACCCCAACGACGGCATAATTTAATCGCTGTCTCGTCGGCTTCAGCTCCCGTATTCATTGGGAGAACTTTGTCGTAACCAAAAAACTTGGTAATGAACTCTTCAAATTCACCCAGCACTGAGTTGTAGAAAGCTCTGGAGGTAAGGGTGATTTTATCGGCTTGCTGCTTAAGTGCATCGATAATCTTTGGATGACAATGGCCTTGGTTAACAGCCGAATAGGCCGATAAGAAGTCGTAGTAACGCTTTCCTTCAACGTCCCAAACATACACTCCTTCGCCGCGGTCCAATACGACTGGAAGCGGATGGTAGTTGTGTGCACCGTACTTGTCCTCTCTATTAATGTAATCTTGTGTGGTCATGTTTTCCTTTATTAATTAGTTTTATGTTAAGTATTTAGAGCTTCGCAACTTGCTTGCAATGCTAATAAAGAAGCCCAAATTTTCAAAGCAGAATCGACTGCTTCGAATATGTTTAAAAATAGCCTGAACGCTACCCAATTAACCTGCCCATCGTAGCCTGTCGAGAAATGGGTTGGATAGCTGCTAATTGATTTAAATTCAGGTTTTTAATTGAAGGTTTTGCTTGTGGTCTAATCTAGCAAGAGTCAGCTTTTTCAAAACTACAGTTTCTTTGTAGTAACTTCAGGATCCCTCTATCCTGATCTACAGCACGACTTGGACTTCCTTTCTTTAGAGCCTACAATTTGGGCTTCAAGCAGTAGAACTCACGCAAAACGAATACTTCCAATCGTTCTGTTTATTCTGGTACTTCTGTAAGTGCTATCCGTGCCTTGGAATTTGGAGCAGTAATGCTTACGCGTTCCTTTCGCAATAGACAAACATGTGCCGAGGTGTGAAATAGCGCAGTATTGGTCTAATCCCCAGTGCAAATTCCGGATTGGTGTATTGCTTTTCTTTCAGGATGGTCCAACCAGCCTTTTCCAGCAGCATTCGTAGCTGTTTGGGTTCAAATTCGTGGTAATGGCAATCGTAGGGATCGTTCGGATTCCAATAAGCCTCGGCGAACCAAAGTTTTAGAGGCACCGAAAGGATTAGTTTAGGTGCCCGAATGGCTTTGAGCAGCGGAAACGGGGAGACCAAATGCTCCAAAATTTCGAAGGCCGTAACGACCTCGTAACCCTCTTTTTCGACTTGATGAAAATCCAAATCCAGGTCTTGTTGGCTGGCTGTATTTTCGACTCGATGACCCTGTTGGCGAATAAGCTCCGACAAAGGATTGTTTGGCCCCAAATCCAGCACACTTGCATGCTGCGGCTGGCATTCATGGATAAACTGAATGGTTCTTTGAAAGCGTCGTTGGTGTTTTCCGTGATAGTCGCTATTTACTTCGATACTTTTCATGCGTTAAAACTACGAATCTTGTGTGGTAGATCGAAGGGGCTTTGAACTTAATTTTTACGAGTGTCTCCTTTCACTCTTTTATCGATATACCGGGAGTTGATAATTCGCAGGGTTCCCATATAATCCATGCGGAGTTCCAACAGATCGCCTACCTTGTAATCGGCTTTATTTTCACCCAAGTCAATTACAAACATGTCGGAACTGGCTCCGACGATGCTGATGTCGGGATCAACCGGTTTGATATGTTCTCCCTCAACATCCAGTAATCCGATATCGATAATCGCTCTGCAAGAGGTTTGTCCAATTTGATTTTCGTCGAATTGAACAGTGTGCCCTTCGAGGTTGGTCCCCATGTCGCCCATAGGAACTTGTGGCTTTTCAATTAACTCGATTATTTCAGAATGAAGCGTAAATACATCGTTCTCCATGTCTTCGAAGGGGCGGTCGTTGTACACGTCGGTACCCAGGTAGAGGGTTTCGCCCACCCGGAAGTGATTGATCCCGGCCGGAAGGAGACCTTGATAAATAAGTGGAATAGTAACCGAGGAACCTCCAGAAACATAGTCGATTTTACGATTAAATTTTGCTTCGATTAATTGCTCGTACAAGGATAGTTGGATGAGTTTATCGTGGTTGGGCAGCACACCATACAGACAGGATAGGTTGGTCCCAATTCCAGCCACTTCGATGTGATCCATATTGAAAACCTGATCGTAGAATTCGATTAGGTCGTCGCGCATAACCCCTTCGCGCAATTCGCCCAGCTCAATCATGATAATCACTTTGTGGATTTTACCTTGTCTTTTGGCTTCTTCCGAAAGCATTCGGATGGTTTCCATCTCGGTATTCATGCTGATGTCGGCGTACTGCACAACTCCTTTAATGGCTCGTTTGGCCGGAGGTTTAATGTAAATGGTTTCTATCGAGGGTTTGAGCTGTTTAATGGTTTTTAGATTCGAAACGCGTGAGTCGCAAACCTGTTCGATATCGAACTGAAGCAATTCCTCTAGAAAAAGTTTATTGCCACATAAAAGTTTCGTTACGATAGACCATTGAATGTCGCGTTTTTTAAACAGGTGGTCGAGGTGTTGAAAGTTAGCGCGAAGTTTTTCGCGATCGAGAGTTACAAAAGCCATCTTAGTCTTTTTTAAGGTATCTCATTTCAAGGTATTTGCTGGTAAATCCAATTTTTTCGTAGAGATATCGTGCCGGGTTGTCGGGTTCAACGTGCAAGGCAACGTTTCCTTCGGCTACTTTTAAAGCTTCCTGCATCATGTGTTTGCCTATTCCTTTTCCTCGCAAGGCACGGTCGGTAGCAATGTATACGAGAATGTTCTCGGGGATATATCCTTCCATTCCGGTTCGGTTAACTACGACAACGCAAGCGGTCGATCCTTCCCAAAAACCTTGTAATACAAATCCTCCAAAAGAAGGATACTCTTTGAGTGAATAGTTTACGGCCTTTTCAATGTCGTTCCACGCATCGCCAAATTGCTCCAAATGTTGATGCAAAAAGTTAATTAGTTCTTCTTTTTCTTCTTTACTCGGTTTTTGATTTTCGTTAAATAATTTCGTTTTAATCATAAATTTTTTATTAAATAAGTAATTTTTCTTCTGAGAAAAGAGGGTTTCTCAGTCACTTTATCAGGCTGATATGTGATATTTTTGAATCGATGTCACAAAGTAATAAAAAATGAGGTCCGATTCCAAGATAATTTGCATTTATTTCTTGATTGACTCACAGTTGAGTCTATTATTTTTCTGAAAACTAACTTAGAACAACCTGTAAAAGATCAAAAAGTCAATCTTGAAACCAGGTTGCTGCTCGAAAAATTGGTTTTATGATTTTTTTGTTAGGAGCCGATTTTGCTTTTTCGATCAACTTAATTGTCTTATTTTGGAGTGGTTTTGCTGTAAGCACAGCAGGTATACCCAAACTACCGAACCCTGAATGGGACAAACATTCGACAAAAGGCTCTGTCAGGAACGGTTAAAGTGTTTTGAATGAAATGTTTTAACAACGGAGTATTGCATGAAAAAAGTAAGTGTTATTGTTACCACCTATAATGCCGAAAAGACGATTATTCCTACCCTTAAGTCGATTTTAGATCAAGAAGGCATCGGAGAGCTTTTCGAAGTAGAGTTAATTGTAGTCGATGATTGTTCCACCGACCATACCCTAAAGGTGCTGCAAGGCATCCCGGCACGAGTAATGACAACGCCGGAAAATACAGGAGGTCCGAACATTGGACGGAACATGGGTATAAAGGCTGCAACCGGCGACTACCTTGCCATTACCGACCACGATGATATCTGGATGCCGCATCGACTCAAAACCATGCTGCCATACCTTGAGCAGTACTCTATTGTAACTTCGGGCTATACGATTATCGACGTGGTGAATAAGAAAGAATTCTCCCGCACATGTAACAGCCAGGTTGGCTTCGTTGAATATCCCCAAAATGAAACCTTTCTTGCTCGTTTGAAAAAACTAAACAGCGGTCAAATAACCTATCTCGGTGCCATTATTTATCGTCGTGAATTAAAGGATATTCTCTTCGAAGACTACTTTGGAATGGTCGATTTCGATTGGATCCTACGGCTTTTTCACCAACAAAGCAGCCTGGAAATTTGCGAACCGCTTTACAAACGATATGTGCATGGTAGTAATTTATATATGAGGGATGTATATCGAAAATTCGATTTTTATTATTCGCTCATGAGTATTGAAGATTATCAGGTACTTTATCCACGAGAAGTGCGAAAAGCGACTCGACGGATAAATGGCAGTAGAGCCCGATATTACTATCTGGTCGGGAACATGCGAAAAGCACGCTATCATTTTCGCAAAGGAGAATTCAACTGGATTACCCTGCTGTATTACCTCACTACCTATGTTGGCCATCGGTACGTGAAAAGGAAGTTTAATATTTTTGGTTAGGAAGGAATGAAAAAGCTAAAGAGAAAATTGAATGAAATTAGACAAGAGGTTATATTTTCCTTTCGTTCTTGGAAAATGGCACTGCTCCAGAATCCTCAAAGCGTGGCTCATCTAAATCCCAATATTAAACTATCTAGTCGCTGGTATGGAAGCACCTATGGCGGTTTTTATGTGTATCCCGATTACCTCCATGCGCAGTCGATTGTTTATTCGGTTGGTATTGGGAAGGATATTAGTTTCGACCGAAAAATTATTCAGAATCACGGGTGTAAGGTGTTTGCTTTCGATCCTACCCCAAAATCCATTCAGTACCTCGCTGAACTAAACCTGCCCTCGGAGTTCATCTTTCATCCTTGGGGTTTAGCAGTTCAAAGTGGACCACAAACTTTTTATTTGCCGAAAGATGATCGGGGCGTATCCGGAAGTAGAGAAATGAATCATGCCGTAGATGCCCAAAAAAGCATCGAAGTGGAAATGAAATCGCTACCTGATTTAATGAAGTTTTTGGGTCATTCGCATATCGACCTACTAAAGATTGATATTGAGGGCTCTGAATACGAGGTGATTAAGGATGTTTTAAATCGGTCGATTACGATAAACCAAGTGTTAATCGAATTTCACGATCGCTTTTTCAACACCGATGAACCGCGATCCCGCGCTACGATCCAACTTATGCATGAAGCTGGTTACCACATTTTCGCCGCCTCTCGAAACAAAGAAGAAATTTCGCTCATTCATGAAAGAATGTTGACCTCTTAAAAATTAGTTTGACATTGAGGAATTCAAGATTTAAGATTCAAGATTCAAGATGAAAAATTCAAGATTCAAGGCTTGGGTTTTAGGGGTGATATGCTGCAAAAGTGTCAATAATGGAGCTCTTTAAATGATTAGCCCGAGTATTTGGGGTCATTGATCTGCTTCGTCCTTGGGTTAGCTTACCGTATGAATTAATTTGTTAAATAGAAGTGAAAGCATTCGCGCAAGCGCTCTCTTTTTCTTTCATTTGTGAATCAAATCTAATTCAACGCTATGAAAGCTTATCATGCTTTGCTAGGCTTGCTCTTTGCAGGCTTTCTGTTTTCCTGCCAGCCATATTCACATTCGAACGAGGATCACCATCATCACGACGAAGACCATTCGCATGAGGTTGTTCCCCTGATGTTAACGCGCTATTCCGAAAGCTTCGAGCTCTTTGCCGAAGCTGAACCGCTCGTCGTGGATCAAACATCCGAGGTCTTGGCTCATTTTACTCATTTAGCCAACTTCAAACCCTTCGATGGCGAAATTACTTCTATCAATCTGACTCAAGACGATCATGCTACAGTCGCTAAAGCAATCAAGAAAGTTAAACCCGGTATTTTTCGCTTTCAACTCACTCCTAAACACGCGGGCAAGCATGAAGTAGAATTTATAATGAAAGATCAAGCGGTAGATTACTCCTTCCGGTTAGACTTGATCGTTTCATCCACAAAACCAGAAGCGGAAGAAATTGCTGAATCTTCTCAAGTAAGCATTTCCGATGCCCAGTTTTTTTCGAAAGAACAGTCGTGGAAAATCGATTTTGCAACGGATTATCCAAAACTAAGCCAACAAGGTCCTCAAATAAAAGCGACTGCCAAACTATCTCCCTTGCCCTCTAAAGTAGCTACGATTCATGCAGGTATTTCGGGCATAATAAGCGACCCAGACAATAAGCTCTTTCCTGGTCGTAAAGTGGAGAAAGGAGAAGCATTAGCCTGGTTAAAAGGGAATCTATTGGCCGATGAATCCATTCAGCTTCGAATGGCCCAGGCACGCAAACAATGGGAAAAAGCGGAACAAGATTTTTTGCGGGTAAAGTCCTTACGAGAAGAAAAAATCGTTTCGGAACGCGAATTTCTCGATGCACAGTTAGCTTACCATTTAGCCGAAAATGAATGGCTCAATTTGGAAAGAAGTTTTCAGCCCGATGGGCAGGTGCTTCTTGCAACAGAATCGGGTCGATTGCATCGTGTTTATGTCGAATCGGGAGAGTATGCCGAGGCTGGTCAAGCACTCTTTGCGATCGACCCGGGAAGCCACTTGCTGCTTGAAGCTCAAATAGCCCCACGTTACCGAAAAAATTTGAGTCGAATAGCTTCGATTGAACTGAAAACTAGCGATGGAGCGTATTTTTTATCCGAAAGTTTGGATTGGAATGTTTTAAGTATCGGATCTTCTACTCAAGCTGACAATTTCCAATTACCGGTTCTAATTGCTGTTCGATCTCACCCAGACCTATTCGCTGGAACCTTTGTAGAGCTCATGATTCGTACACAAGGTGAAACCGAGCATTTAATCGTTCCCCAAACAGCATTGGTCGAGCAACAGGGAAATTATTTTGTGTATGTTCAGCATCATCCTGAATCGTTCGAGAAAAGGTTCGTTCAGGTGGAAGCTTTGTTTGGACAGGATGCCATCATCCGTTCCGGGTTGCAGCCCAACGAGCGCATGGTAACGCGAGGAGCCATCTTGCTTAAATTAGCCGAAGCAAGCGGCGGATTAGATGCTCATGCAGGTCACGTACATTAGGAGGGAAAGAATATGTTAGATCGAATCATTCATTTTTCGCTCCATAACAAATACCTCGTTTTAATTATTGGGGTCATTTTAATGGCAGTCGGACTGCGCACTTCCGTTAACATGGATGTGGATGTTTTTCCCGATTTAACTGCTCCTACGGTGGTGGTTATGACCGACGCACATGGAATGGCTTCGGAAGAGGTAGAACGATTGGTAACATTTCCCATTGAAACGGTGGTAAATGGCTCAACGGGTGTGCGGCGTGTTCGCTCGGCATCGGCTCAAGGATTTTCCTTTGTTTGGGTCGAATTCGACTGGGGAACCGATATTTACAAAGCTCGCCAGGTGGTTAGCGAAAAGCTCATCCAGATAAGTGCACAAATGCCTTTGGGTGTGAGTCAACCCATGTTGGCTCCTCAATCGAGTATTATGGGGGAAATTTTCTTTGTTGGTTTACAAGCAGACTCTACCTCGCTCATGGAATTGCGCACCTTAGCTGAATGGAGCATCAAACCTTTGATTTTGTCAACGGGTGGTGTTTCCCAGGTGAGCATCATTGGTGGCGAATACAAGCAATATCAGGTTCTACTCGACCCGAAAAAAATGGCCTTTTATGGAGTTCGATTGAACGAGGTGGCCGAAGTATGCCGTGGGATTGGTAGGAATGCGCCTGGCGGTGTGGTGCGGCAGTTTGGGAATGAGTTTACCGTAAGAGGAATTGCTCGGACAGCTGATCTCGATGAGTTGGCATCCACTTTCATCAAAATGCGCGGAAAGAAATCGATTGTACTTGGAGATGTTGCGGATGTGAAAATAGGTCCGGCCCCAAAAATGGGAACCGCAGCCGGCAACGGAGAGCCGGCGGTTATTATGGCTATTTCGAAACAACCCGGAACCAATACCTTACAATTAACCGAAGCTATTGAAGCTAATCTGGAAGCACTCAAAACGTCTTTACCTCCCGATGTTCAGCTGAATACCCATATTTTCCGGCAGGCCGATTTCATCGAAGCATCGGTAAACAATGTTCAAAAAGCTTTAATCGAAGGAAGTATTTTTGTCGTAATCATCTTATTCCTGTTTCTTCAAAGTTTCAGAACCACCATTATTTCCCTCATAGCCATTCCCATTTCACTGCTTGGAGCAGTACTCGTTTTGAACGCTTTGGGAATGTCGATTAACACCATGAGTCTCGGAGGAATGGCCATCGCTATTGGTTCCCTGGTGGACGATGCCATTATCGATGTAGAAAATGTGTATAAACGATTGCGGCAAAACCGACAGCTTCCGGATTATTTGCGTAAAAGTGCCCTCATGGTTGTGTACGATGCTTCGCGAGAGATTCGATCGTCTATTTTTAATGCTACCCTAATCATCATGGTTGCTTTTGTACCACTCTTTTTCCTCTCAGGAATGGAAGGACGAATGCTGCAACCCCTGGGGATTTCTTTTCTGGTAGCCCTTTTTGTTTCCCTTTTGGTAGCCATGACGCTTACCCCGATTTTGGCTCAATGGCTTTTGTCCGACGAGGCTTATTTGCGTAAAAATGAAAAGGATAATCGATTTGTTCAAACGCTGATGCGCGCTTACACGCAGTCGCTCACTCGTGTTTTGAACCATCGGTTTCTCGTTTTAGGAAGCATTATCGGTTTATTTATTGCCTCCCTGTGGGTGTTTTCGGGATTAGGAAGAAGTTTTCTTCCTGAGTTTAACGAAGGGTCC
Source organism: uncultured Bacteroidota bacterium (assembly GCA_937954085.1). Classification (GTDB taxonomy): domain Bacteria; phylum Bacteroidota; class Bacteroidia; order Bacteroidales; family M50B96; genus M50B96. Next base: position 14,746 of record CALGAK010000119.1, on the reverse strand, counting down.
TTAACCATATCGCTCATCACTCAGCCGGGTACCTCCCTCGACGAAAGCGATCGCATAGGGAGCATTGTAGAGCGTGAGTTACTGAGTATTCCGGAAGTTCAGAGTACGGCCCGCAGAACGGGTCGAGGCGAACTCGACGAACATTCACAGGCTACGAATAGCGCCGAACTCGATGTTAATTTCGATTTGGCCGAACGTTCGCATGCCGAGTTCATGGAATCGGTAAGACAAACGCTGGGTCAAATACCGGGGATTGCCTTTACGGTCGGACAGCCCTTGGGTCACCGCATCGATCACATGCTGAGCGGTACCCGAGCGAACATCGCTATCAAGATTTTTGGAGAAGATCTACCCTTGCTTTATCAGTTGGGAAAGGAGATTGAATCGAAAATTCAAGGTGTTGAGGGACTGGTCGACATATCGGTCGATCAGCAAATTGAAGTGCCCCAATTGCTTATTCGTCCGGATCGGGAACGACTTGCTCGTGCCGGCATTTCGATGCAAAGCTTTACCGATTTTGTTGAAATCGCCTATGGTGGAGAAAAAATGGCTGATATCTACGAGAATCAACGTCGATTCGACCTGGTGGTTCGTTTCGAGGAAGGGTATACTTCGCATATCGACGGAATAAAGAATGGTTTAATCGACACCTACGATGGGCGAAAAATTCCCCTTTCCGAGGTTGCCGAAGTGCGATCGCTCATGGGACCAAGTACGATAACCCGCGAGAATGTTCACCGGAAATTAGTGGTATCCGCCAATGTTGCCGGTCGCGATTTACGCAGCGTGGTTCAAGATATTCAACAGGAAATTACCAGCCATGTAGCACTTCCCGAAGGGTATCGCATTGAGTACGGCGGACAATTCGAGAGCGAAGAAAAAGCTTCCAGAACCTTACTGCTCACCTCTATATTGGCTATTTTGGTTATTTTCTTCCTGCTTTATCAGGAATTTCGTAGCTTCCGTTTAGCAGGCTTAATCCTATTGAACCTTCCCTTAGCCTTGATTGGCGGAATTGTGTCGGTGTGGATTACTTCGGGAAGTTTGAGCATTCCGGCTATTATCGGGTTCATTACCTTGTTTGGTATTGCTACTCGAAATGGTATCTTGCTGGTTTCCAATTATCAGCGACTGCAAGCTTCCGGAACTCCATTAACCGAAACCTTAATTCAAGGTTCGGCCGATAGGCTAAATGCCATTCTAATGACTGCCCTTACAGCTGCATTAGCATTAATTCCCTTAGCCTTACAAGGTGATTTATCGGGGAATGAAATTCAAAGCCCAATGGCTAAAGTGATTTTGGGAGGATTGCTCAGTTCTACTCTTTTGAATATCTATATTTTACCGGTCGTGTATAGTTTCTTTAACCCGAAGGTTCAACCTTCTCAAACTGTCGAATCATGAACATGAATCATTCTATGAAACGACCCATCGTAATCCATTTTTTTCGCGTTAGCCTGGTGCTGTCGAGTTTGTTCCTGATGAATAGTGCTTGGAGTCAGACTCCTCAAGCCTTAAAAAACCTGATTCACGAGCTGGAGGGTAATAGTTTGAGCCTGAAGTCCATTCACACTGCCGAGGAAGCCAATCGATTGGAATACCAAACGAATCTCTTCTTGCCCAATCCGGAACTGGGGTTCAATTATTTGTGGAGCAGTCCGGCTGCAATGGGTAATCGTCGGGACGTAACCTTAGTTCAAAGTTTCGATTTTCCAACGGCCTATGTTTATCGTTCCGATTTATCGGATTTGCAGATTAAACAATCCATGCTAGCGGAGGATTTAGCGGCTCTCGAAATGCGCTACGAGATTAGTCTTTTGTATTATGAACTGGTGTATCGAGGGCAGATGGAACAGGAATGGTCTGTACTCGAAGAACATGCCGAGCAGCTCACTCAAGCCTACCAACAGCGTTTGGATGCTGGCGATATCGGAATAATGGAGTTGCATAAGGTGGAACTAAATGGCTTAAAGGTTGCCAACCAGCGGAATAGTATTCAAACAGAGATTGATCAACTCTTACTGGATTTGAAAGTCAAAAACGGAGGCCAGTTAGTAGAGCTAAATGCATTTGACTGGGATTTGGTGAGTTTGCCCGCTTCGTTCGATGATTATTACCTTGAATTGCGAGCAAAGAATCCCATTTTAATGCAATTAGAAAATGGGATTTCGATGGCTCAGAAACAAGTTCAATTGCAGAAAGCTTTGCGACTCCCTCGATGGTCGGCGGGATACATGGATGAATACACCGTTTTCCAAAATGTGCAAGGAATCAGTGTGGGAATGTCATTGCCTTTGTGGGAGCAGAAAAATAAGGTTAAATGGGCGAAAGCCAATCAGTTAGCCGCCCAGTCGGCTCTGGAGGAATATGAATTGTATTTTCGGGTAGAGGCTGAAAAAGCTTTTCGGACTGCTTTGAAACTGGATGCTCAAATTCGATTATTCGAAGAGAAAATGGCTGAACTGAACCAACTCGATAGGTTGGGAAAAGCGCTTGATAGCGGACAAATATCCTTGATGGAATATTTGTTCGAAATCAATTTTTATACTGAGAATACCATGAGTTTATTGAAGTTGAAGCGCGATTTGCGCATTGCCTGGGTTAATCTTCATCGGTTTTCAGCAGTGGATTAAAAGCCACGTTGTCGCATGGCCTCATAAAGGAGAATGGCGCCCGAGTTAGCTACGTTCAGCGAGTCGGCTTTCCCTCGCATCGGAATGATGATGTTTTTATCCGATGCTTTGACCCAAGCGGGAGATATTCCATCGGCTTCGGTTCCCAGCACAATGGCACAAGCTTCGGTGTAATCGACCTGATGGTAGGGATGGCTTGCTTCTAGCCAGGTTGTGAAGACTTGTATGTTATGCTGCTTCAACCAATTCAAACTTTCTGCATTGCCTGCTATGTAAGCTGGCACAGTAAAAATGCATCCAATCGAGGCACGAATTGCATTCGGATTGTATAAATCGGTTCGCTCATCGGCTAAAATAATTCCGTCTATTCCGGCTGCATCGGCTGTGCGGAACAAAGCCCCGATGTTGCCCGGTTTTTCAATGCCTTCAATAACCAAGTAAATGGGATGCTTTTCGCGCGGAGCAGGAGGCAAGCGGTGTTCCCTTCCCGATGCAATGCACAGGATGCCACCCGATTGGCCCCGGTAGGCAATTTTTTCGTAAACATCGCCGCTTACCGAATAGAAATTATCGGGCAATGCTTGGCCATAAAACGATTTAACCGCTTGTTCTGAAAGGATTTCCGGACAATAAAAAACACTTTCAGGATGATAGCCGGAAGCCAACAGTTTTTCCTGTTCTTTTCTTCCTTCGCAGGTGAAAAGCCCGGTTTTTCTTCGTTCCGTATGCTTTTGAAGATTAAGAACTTGCTTGATTTTCGGATTTTGCTTGCTGCTAATATGAAGAGGCATTGTTTAAAAAGCTAATAATCAGATTATTTTGTAGTTTTCGTCGGCATTGGGCGAGGGTTTGAAAAAACGTGCGGAAGGTTGGTAGTGTAATTCGATAATCTTTTGATTGACCGGATGTTCAAGCTTCAGTTTATAAGCTGCCAGGCGTATTTGCCGACGAAAAAAAGGCTCCGCTCCGTATTTTCGATCGCCTACAATCGGACAACCTAATTCGCTTAAATGAACGCGAATTTGATGTTTCCGTCCGGTGTGCAAAGTAACCTCCAGAACCGAGTAGGGTAGCACGTCTTTTATCCAACGATACGAGGTTTTGGCATGGCGTGATCCGGGGACCTCGGAAGGATAGGCTTTTACTTTCTGATGTTCTTCGTCGCGTAAGTAGGATTCAAGCACTCCTTCTTCCTTATCAGGTTTACCCTCGGTTAAGGCCAGGTATTGTTTCGTTACTGCCGACCAATTTTCTTTGAACTGTTCGGCAATTTCTTCCGACTTAGCCATGATCAGAAATCCTTCTACCTCCCGGTCGAGTCGATGCACAATCCAAAGTCGCGTATTTCGCAGGTCGCGTTTGGATAAATAGGCTTCCAATATCTTTTGAAAGCTTTTTGCTCCCGGCTGATTGCTGTCGGGGTGGGTGAGTATCCCGGCCGGCTTAATCGCGATGAGGAAAAATCGATCCTCGTAATGAATCGCAACAGGTTTACGTCTATCGGGTTTGAGATGAATTTTCGGGACTTCGTGCTTGTCGGCTTTTTCAATCCACAGATTCGCGTCTACATCCAAGGCCGGATGCGAAGGAATTGCCTTCCCATTCAATTTAAATCGACTGTGTTTAATGATTTGCTTCGCTTTTTGTCGGGAAATGCCTTGATACATCTCCATGACTATTTCGAGTAAGCTTCCTTTCTTTTTCGTTTGATATTTCATCGTTCTGCGCTAATGTTTAAGCAATCGAATGACACTTTTCAGCAAAATTGATATCGATTTCTTTTCGCTTCAAAGGTAAGGGAAAACCTGTATGCTGTGTGCTTACAAATTAGATTGAAATTAGGATATGAAAATTTCCGGCATTGCTGGTAGTAATTACCTGCAATACCGGAACTTAAAACGATGAGGATAACAAGATGCTGAACTCGGTCAGCTGTTCTTAATGATTACTAATAAGGGTATTACGATGGTTGATTAGGATTGCTTAAATCGATAATAAAGCCTTCCATCCCAACAATGGAATCGCCATCGAAAATGGGATTGGCTGTAAGAACATGTTCTCCTTTACTTCCATCGAAGCATAAGCGAGTAACTTTAAGACCACTGACTGAATTTCCCTTGAAAACTTGATTTATAATATTTTGAAGTTGAGCCTGTTCGGTGGGGCATCGGGTAATACTCACGGGTTTGCCGAGGTAGTGTTCTGCTTGATCAGTCCGATACATTTTTAACCAGGCATCGTTTACATCTTCAATGATGCCATCGATGTTAAGGCGATAATAACCTGCTGAACTGTCCTTCACTGCCTGTACTGAATGTTCTTTTTGAAATTGCTCCGGATCCACGTCCACACTTTCCCAACCGGTAATCATGGCTTTGATGCTGGTAAGCGGTGTTTCGCCGGTGGTGGTCAAATAGATATGAGCAATTACAAAAGCGATGAATAAGAAGGCGACAAAGGTGTGAATAATGGCAATGGTGCCATGCGATTCAACCTGGATAATGTCGGAAGGATACAAAAAACTCAGGTAGATGAGTCCGGTGATGATTTGAGCCGGGAAAATGACCGTTTTCAGTCCTAGATAGATTAATCGTTGCAAGGGATTGAATTTCGTGTAAACGGTTTTGTGAGTAGGGTGGGGAGCCCCTTTGAAAATTCCGGTGAGGTAATAGGCTGCCTGAGCTTTTATAAACCGGGTGGTTGGAATGTACTGCCGCCATTCGCCGGTTACAAAATGCCAAAAGATGGCAAAAATAATGAGGACAATGAGGGCAATCGATGCCAAGTTGTGCCATAGTACAGCAGCCTCAAATCCAAGTAATTGGTAATTTCCGTGCATTTCGAAACCGGTTAACATCAGAAATAAAATGAGAGCCGCCTGACTCCAGTGCCAGAAGCGCTCAAAAGCTTGGTAGATATAGGTATTTCTTTTCATAAGTCGTCGTTTATACTGGTGGCTCCACGTTGGGTAGGCTGATAAATCTGCCGTGAGCGCTTATGCCATTTTTCGATTGATTGCTACTAATTTATTTCGTTTGAGCTCGATTCGATTTGCTTAAGATTCGAATGATAGAGTGAATGGTTACTCCAATTAAGGAAAGTAGAATGATGCCGATGCCAATTCGATCGAGCATGGCATGTCGATCTCTCCCTATGAGATAAAAATCGGTCAGCTCACTTAATCGTCCGTTTGAATCGTGACATTCGATGCAAGTGAGCGATTGTTCACGAGGAGCCACCATGTGGTTGATGGGCCAGGTCATTTCGCTTGCAATGAATCCATATTCGCCACTGTAGGCTAAACCCGTTGCTTCGGCTCCGGCCTTAGCAGCTTTTTGCCAATCGAAATGGGTCCAAAAGGCCGTGGAATCTTTTCCAAATAAATGAGGATTAATCAAATATTCGTTTTGAACATCGTAAATGATGTTGGCTCGATGAACTTTAACCGGGATAATTTTCGACCGTTTATCAGCATATGATCCCTGCAAAGGGTTCATATTCAAGGTCTCGTTAGGATTAACCGGATCGCCCAGTACGTAATGGTCGGCAATCCCATTAAACCAGCGGTATTCTGGCTCCACGTTTTTGGCCCAGGTAAAATCTCCTTTCATGGAATGATAAATGATGTTGCCCATCGTATCTTTTTTAACCACCATGGAACTATCGGGGTTTAATTTGCCGGCGGTCGACCAGTCCCAGCTCATTTTAGTTGCACTCACTTTCGCATATTCCGGGATGTGACAGGTTTGACAATCGACCCTGGCCGAATGCAGGTTAAGAATTTCATTTGGGTGAGGATTAGCCGAATGACACCCGGAACAACCAATACGGTTCGTGTCTTGCGAAGCAATCGAATAAAGACTTCCGGAAATCGCATGCTCCTCGGTGCGATGGCAATCGACACAACTCATTCCCGCACCATCATCAGCCATGTGGACATCCACATCGCGGGTAACATCCTTTAACTCACTGGCAATGTCGCCATGCTTCACATTATTTCCGCCTCCTCCAACAAAATGGCAGGCTCCACAATTTTCAATGCGCGGGCTACCAATGTTCTGAGCAATGTAGCGGTAATCGGGCGGCAGAAATGCTTCGCCGGCACTTGTTTTTTTCTCCGTAACCGGATAGCCGGCACCCGATGGAAATTTCTTATACGTATCGGTTTGGTCGTGACAAACCAAGCAGTCGATTTTTCGTTCTTGTGAGAAATCGAAGCCGTCGTCTTTCCAACCATAACCGATATGGCAACTGGTGCACCGGGGTTCATTCGATTGAATGCCAATACAGAAATTATTGAGGATGTTTTTCTTACCCAATTGAATGGTATCGCCATTATCGGTAACATACTCGCGCGACCAGGTCCAATGCGAGGTTTGCATTACTTCTTGAGCGGTTGTGTTGTGGCAATACAAGCATGCTTCCGTTACTTGCTCCGGTGTTTCGAAATCTTGCTGGAGCAGACTGTATTGCGAATGATCCGGCCCTTGCTTTTTCTGACTGGGTTCACGAATGAGGGTTACCTCCTTCGCTTTGTTATTCAGTCTAATATGCTGAATGTAATAGTAGCCCAAAATCCATGGAAGTAGAAGGGCCGCAAACAGACCCAGGACACTCCAGAAACGAGCAGTCGATTGATTCTTAAACAAATTCATTCTTATTTTTTTAAAAGTTCTTCCCGAATCATTTTATGTCCGCAATTCGGACAATGGAGGGTGGTGCATTTTACTCCCTGCATGTGCTCGACCCGCGTCCCACACGCATGACAAGCACAAAAACCTCCCGGTCCTTTCGAACCTCCGCCATTTTTCCCTTTGCCTTCATGTGCCCCTTTTTCGCCATGTTCATGTGAATGATGATTTCCGTCCATAATACAGAGTTTTTAGAAGTGAAAATTTCCGACTTTTTGACTTAAATGGTATAGGACAAAATTATGGAAGTCTTAGGGATATATTCGGCTATTTAGATATGTTGTTGGATATAAGTTAGCGCTGTAAGTGTATGTTCTTTAATAGGTTATTGTAAATCAGTATATTAATATCTGAAATTATGATGGTTGATTTAAAGGTGTATCGGATGTTTATCTCTTAAATTATTGAAATTGAGGTTGAGGTGTTAGTAGATAGGGATTGGTGGGCTTGATAAAATAACGGTCGGTGTTTTTATTTTAATTTCCCATAGAGTTGAAGTGCTCAAGTACTGATTCCTCTCCCTTAATAATAGGTGTATTAACTATGGTCGTTTGGTATCTCTAAAACGAAAATACCTGAGAAATTACAGGCTTTATTAAACGGTACTCACCAATCAAGAAGTCGTTTCTCTCCTGTCAATTCCTGAATATTTGTAACATCTTGTGAAACTTCCAACACTCCTCTATAGTTAGAGTACTGGTCGCGCACTGCAAAGTAGCGAATGAGAAGAAGGCGGCCCTTCATTCGAATCCAAAAATCGGCGTGGTCTTTTTCCCCTTTTCGGAAGGAATCCACAATTTTTTCGACTACGTGAACACTTTCGGGCGGATGACAAAGACTTACACTCCGTCCAATAATAGCAGCTGTACGAGGGAAGATACGATGAGGTGGCTCGGAAAAGTATTGAACTTGGTCGTTTTCATCGACATAGGTAATATCGACTGGTAAGTGGTTGAATATTAATTTGATTTGTTCTATCATGAGGTGCCCGGTTCCCAAATCAAGCATATGGGATGGTTTTGGTTCAGAGGACTTAAGCTTTTGATTGAACTGTTCTTCCGGCGAAATATAAGGAAATCCCATCGCGGCAGCTTCCCATTTCATCTCTTCTAATTCATCCTCTTCAATGCTGGACAGAATAGCCGGATAGAGGATTTTTTCCTCCCGAAATCGGATTGCCAGTAAATTGAAAAACAAATCGCCCATCTTGCGATTAATAATTGGTAGTTGATAATCGGATGTCGATAGTTCAGCCTCCAGAATCGATAAGCTATCTCGAATATCGTCGTGAAACGACCACATGATTTGAATGCAACGGTAATGAGGCCAGTGTTTCTCGATAGCCGGAAATAAAATATTTTCCTTTAGAGTAAAATGCTGCGTAAATAGCTTAAGCCGTATGATCGCTGCAAGCAACTCCTGTCGATGAATGCTCGGTTGCGAATCTTTCATAAATTGTTTGTACAAGGGACGCAGGCTTTGAAGTGAGTCCGCCATTACCTGATTATTTTGAATCATCCATCCTAAAAAACTATCCGGAGTAGGTTCCAGCGAGGGATATTGATTAATTTGCTTGTAGAATATATTTAGTAGTTTGTTGGTGAGCGTTTTAAGAGCTTTCCAATCCTGCGATTCTAGCACCATTGTATCGAAAAGATGGATGAAATCGTCTGGCACAACTTCTTCAATAAAAGCAGGGTGTTGATCCAAGAAGGGTTTTGCATTTCCTGTATCCAGGATTAAATGACATAATTCCTGCAGTAACCTGATTCTTCTGGATTGATTTTGGGTAAACTCCGACATCACTTACGTTTTAGATGATTTAAACCAGCCAAATTTAGCAAAACCATTCAGCATCCCGCGTTACCCAAAAACGGAATTTTGCTGACAATTAGCTACAAAGGTTTCGCTCCTACGGAGCTTTTGCTGATGCGCAAACATTTGGCTTGCTACAAATGCCTTCTTACTTCTTCCCGATTCAACCCATTGCCTTGCCAAATCAAGCATTCCATTACAATTCTCGATTGATTTCATCTTTTTTTTAGCAAAGGAAAACCGCTTCATTTATGGGTAAATGCGCTTGCGGCCGAAGACTTACGAATATCAGGGCTAAAACAAGGATTAAATGGATTGGGTAGGTCTTTTGCATGTGGGTCTGGAATTGAGTGTTGCGTGTGATTCCTTAATTAAGGTTCAAGGGAAATATCCGACGGAGTAATAATGAGGATGCAATCCTCTTTGGAATTGCGTCCCGATTCCGAAATCTTCATCCAACTTGCCGGATTCATTGGGTCGATTAGGACCAATCCTCCTTGGATTAGTTGTAGCGAAATTGTATCGATTTCCTGTAAACAAGTATAGGAGTCGTCGGTGAAATAGCCCATTTGATCCGCCCAGTAAAACTGAAGCTCTTCCATGGCGTCGATTTGGAAGGTATCCGTTGAATTTTCCATACGAACGATTAGCTGGAAAGGCTCGTTTGTGAGGTTTTGAATCGATTTGGTGAAGGTCGTACCCCCTTCGCATCCGTGAAGCAAAAAAGATATACCTATGATCAATAAAATGATGGAGCGATGTAGTTTCATGAGTGTCTTATTTGCTTTCAAAAGTAGCTTTTTTTTAATTTCATACTCATAGGTCTTATTTTTTATGAAAGAAAATGGATTCGCTTTGGCTAGGTGGAGTGTAGTACTTTGAAATACTCACAGTCAGGCTGCCAGGGAGCTAATTCGTGTAAGTAAATTTTGGTTTTTATAGCCAAATTGTCAAAGACGAATTGGAAGAATCACTACGAAATGCTGTGGTTAAAATTCCGGCTGAACCAAACATTCTATACCTTTCTATTAGCCTTCGTATTTTTATGTCAACCATTTTTCGAAGTTGTCTTTATTTATTACTTCAAATGAAGCATCAGGATAAGTATTTTTCCATTGTGTTGGAATTTTAACCTTTGATTCTTTCCATTTAAATTCATAGCCAAAAAGAGAACCATCTCTTTCTTCCACCCAGTCGACCTCTTGTTGCTCGTAGGTTCTCCAGAAATAATTATTAGATGAAAGTCTTTTGTATTCCTGATACTTGAGCCTTTCGCTAATCATATAGTTCTCCCATAGTACTCCAATATCATTACGCGATTCAATTGGATTAAAGTTTGCAATCACCGCATTTCTAATTCCATTGTCAAGAAAGTACCATCGCGAATTTTTTGTGATTTCTTTTCTTAAGTTTCGACTAAATCCTCCAACTTTATGAAGGATGAAAACTTTGCTGAGTAAATCAAGATACTTTTCTACCGTATTTTTGCTTATTCCAAGTTGTTTCCCTAGTTCTTGCATGGATACTTCTCCTCCAATTTGAAATGCGATTAATCGTAAAAGATTAAATAGTTTTTGTGAATTCTTTATGTTCTCATAAACTAAGATATCTTTTAGGAGATATGAACTGACCAATTCATTCAGGTAATCTATTTTGTCTTCTCGGTCAGGCAGTTGAAGTAATTCGGGATAATTGCCAAATATTAATCTTTCCCTTACTTTATCGATTTTTTCAATTTTATTCTCAACCTGATTGAATTCATTTTCAGAAAGAGCAAAAAGGTTGAATGAGTATTATCTTCCAGTCAACGGCTCTCCTGCATCCTTATGAATGTTAAAGGAAGAAAAGCCTGAGATGATTATTTTCAAGTCTTCAATTTCGTCAATCATAAGTTTTAGTTTTAAGCCTATCTCCGGAATTTTTTGAGCTTCGTCAATGTAGAGAAATTTGTATGAACCTAAAAGTTGCTTGTAGTTCTCAATACTTCTAATTGCGAGTTTGTCGTGTACATTTATATCTTCACCATTTAAAGAAAGTACAGGTTCGTCGATTTTTTCAAGTAACTCTTTAACCAGAACGGTTTTCCCAACTCTTCTTGCGCCAAAAACTATTACAACTTTGTTGGATTGCAATTTCTTGATAACATTTTCCGATAAGTCTCTGACCAAATAATTCATAATACCGTCATTTATTTGACGCAAAACATAGTATTTTTCACAAACTATCAAGTTTATACTAGCTTTTTACTATTAAAATTAATACCATGAATGTATCTCAAAGTTGGATGCATAATCGGTCGAACCTTCCAATATTGCAAGAGATTATAAATTAAACCTTGTTCAGATTCTTCCGTTGAGCAATTTATTTTTGTCTATGCCGATTATAAAGCAATGGGGTCTTTACCCTGTAGCTGATAATTGCGGAAAGGTACATGCAACCATTTCGCATCGGAATACATCTACAAGGGTAATGTTTGATAGGAAGATTGATTTTTACTCGAAATAGGATTTGAAAAAGTATGCTGTTTAGCTCCTTGCTGTTTATTTATGGATTTTTACCGCTGGTTCTAATGCTTCATTATTTCCTGCGAAAGCAGCATCGAAATAAGTTGCTTTTGGCTGCTAGTCTCCTGTTCTTTGCCTGGGGTGGAGTTTCTTATAGTCTTATTCTAATCTTTTCCCTGCTGGTAAATTATTTCATCGGGATTCAAATCGACCGAAATCGATCGAATCTGATGGCTAAACGATATCTAATACTTGGAATTAGCTTAAATCTGGCCAATCTTATCTTATTCAAATACGCTGGCTTTCTTGCCTGGAATCTCAATTGGATTCTCCTTCAAATGGGTCTTGCTCCGATTGAAATTCCTAAAATACTGTTGCCCTTGGGAATTTCCTTTTACACCTTTCAAGCCATGTCGTATCTCATTGATTTATACCGCAACGAGACGCAGGTTCAAAAGAATTTCTTTCGCTTATCACTCTATATATCCTTTTTCCCTCAACTAATAGCCGGCCCAATTGTCCGATATCAGCACCTTGCCCGGCAGCTTACACATCGTGTGAATCACCTTACCGGATTCAGCTACGGGATTCAACGGTTTAGCCTGGGACTTGCAAAAAAGGTGCTTATAGCCAACCCGATGGGCTTTGTAGCCGATCAAGCTTTTTCCATTCCTGCTGCCGAACTAAATTCCGGAACAGCCTGGATTGGTATTTTAGCCTATACTTTTCAAATCTATTTTGATTTTTCGGGATATAGCGATATGGCCATTGGTTTAGGTCGCATGTTTGGTTTTAAGCTACCCGAAAATTTCAATTTTCCCTACATGGCACGAAGTGTCCGTGAGTTTTGGCAACGGTGGCACATTACCTTATCGGAGTGGTTCAAGAACTATTTGTATTTTCCGCTAGGCGGATCGAGGAAGTCGCCGGTACGAGTCATTCTGAATTTACTGGTCGTTTTTTTTGCCACTTCTATTTGGCACGGAGCTAGTTGGAATTTTGTAATTTGGGGAATGACTCACGGTATTTTTATGATGCTCGAGCGATTGGGCTGGGGGAGGATCCTCGATCGTTTGTGGAGGCCTCTCCAACATTTTTATGCTTTGTTTATCATTGTAGTAACCAGAGTCTTTTTTCGTGCCGAAGGCTTTGAAAGTGCCTGGACTTACTTCTTGGAATTATTTCGTTTTAACTTTTCCAATGTGCATATAACGGTGCTCCCACACGTTACTACGAATTATTTTTTCGTCCTAACCCTGGTGGCAATCCTGAGTGCTACCCCTTTCTGGCTTAACCTAGGTAAAAGGCTACAGTCTCTCTCTTTACTTAACCGCTGGCAGGGAAACCCTTATGCTATTCGCTTGCAATCCATTTCGTTTGTTCTTCTGGCATTAAGCGGATTAGCTTTTAGCACCGTTTTACTAGTTGGCGATACGTATAATCCCTTTATTTATTTTCGATTTTAAGGATGAAGGTTAAGAAAGATAACGCAATAGGGAACAAAAAAGTTTCATCTTCAAAGAATGGTATAAAGTGCCTGAAATCAAGATTTTATCAAATAAATCGGATCTTACCCATCCTTTTTGTCTTGGCTCTTTTCCTTCCCGGAGTCAGATGGTTTGCTCTTACAACGAAAAATGCCCTCATCGCCTCCGAGGCCTCAGCCTTGACTAATTGGCCAGCAATAGAGCTAAACCGACTAGACCCTTATCCCAAAAACTTTGAAGCCTACTTTAACAAGCATTTCGGCTTACGTGATTTTTTGCTTGAAGTTAAAAATCGATTCGATTTGTACACAGTTGGTTCTGGTTTGGTAAAAAATAAAATCATTGTTGGGAAAGAAAATTGGCTATTTGCCAACGATAATGTTATTCCTGCCGTTGTTGGAGAATCAGCTATTCAACAAGCTGAAATAGATGCTTTAAACACGACGCTCGAGCAGCGAGTTAACTATTGCAAAAATCGAGGAATCCGCTACTTACTCGTGCTTATTCCGAATAAGGCAAGTATTTATCCGGAGTTTCTTCCAGATGAATTTCAAGCAACGATGGAGTCGACCTACCACACCCCCGTCGAAGTCTGGTTAAATAACCTATCGGACGATGGTTTGAAGTCGCACGTTTATTATTTGAAAGACGATTTTATGAAGCATAAATCGTTGGATTCCATTTATTTGTATGCAAAGCACGATCATCATTGGAACGATTGGGGAGCTTATTGGGGAAGTCGTTATATTGTTGATCGACTCGTTCAATCGGGTGTTTCCTTGTCGAATCCTTATGAAGGGAACGAACCCAAGGTACATTTAGAAATGATGTCGAAAGGGAATCTGTCAGCCTATTTAGGATTGGAGTCTTCCTTCCAGGAGATGCTCCCCAGTTTACTGTTTTCGGACTCATTTCCCGACGTCACTCAAGGACCTAAGAAGAATTATACTTCCCCTCCGGAATTTCCTTATCCTTGGGAATATGAAAAAGTATATCGAAGTTTAGGCGAGGGAAAGCCTAAGGTGGTGATTATTCGCGATTCGTTTGCAAGAATGATGTTACCCCATTTTTCCGCCGCTTTTAGTGAGTCCGTTTATATTTGGGATAATTGGCAGTATGCATTGAACGAAGCCATTTTGGAGCAAGAGCATCCCGATCTTGTTATCCAGTTGGTTGTAGAGAAGCATTTATTGCGATTGGCTCAGGTCGAATAATTGAGTTGTCGAATGGAATTATTGCTTAAGCCGGGCTTGTTGTTTTTCTTTCAAACTAAATTCATTTAGGCTCCCCCTGAGATTAACTAATGGTCTTTGAGTTTTAGTATGTTGTTATTAAGCACTTTACATAGCAATCTTGATCTTGGAAGTATTCATGAATTAGTTCAATTTTTTTCCGGGAACCGACTTACAGAAGTACTCAATAAGTCGTATATTGCGCCCCTGAAAATTCAACCGGAAAGGTGCCAGAGTGGTCGAATGGGGCGGTCTCGAAAACCGTTGTCCGCGCGAGTGGACCCAGGGTTCGAATCCCTGTCTTTCCGCTGGGACAAAACGTCACAGAGTGACAAAGCGCGCAAACATCAGTGTTTACGCGCTTTTTTTGTTTTTGGTAGTTGA
>CALGAK010000118.1 GCA_937954085.1 uncultured Bacteroidota bacterium | reverse complement strand
CAGCTGCCTTGACTGCTTCAGCCGATGTGCTGAACGTACTTTGCAACGGCGGAACAGATGGTTCAATCGATGTTAGTGTTTCCGGCGGAACAGCTCCTTACACTTTTGTTTGGTCGAATTCTGAAACCAGCGAAGATGTATCAGCCTTAAGCGCAGGAACGTATGCGCTTACCGTGACCGATGCGAATAACTGTGAGTATCTGTTTGATTATGAGGTTGATGAGCCTGATATGCTCGTGGCTACCTACACCAGCCTACCGGTTTCTTGTTTTGGAGGGATCGACGGAAGCATCGATGTGATGGTGAATGGAGGAACTCAGCCTTATGCTTACTCCTGGTCCAATGGAGAAACAACGGAGGATCTGAATTCCTTGGGTGCTGGTGTATATGAATTAAGTGTAGTTGATCTAAATGGTTGTTCAACCTTGCTAGCCATTTCCGTGGAGGAACCAACTGCCTTGTCGGCACAAGAATCCGTAGAAATGATTTCATGCTTTGGATTGACCGATGGATCTATTTCGATACAGGCTACCGGAGGGATTGCACCTTATCTTATTAATTGGAATACGGGTTCAAGCAATTTCAGTCTGGAAAGTTTAGGTGCAGGAAGCTACACTTACACCTTGACTGATGCGAATGGTTGTAGTGTTGAAAATGCTTTGCTCATCGAAGAGCCCGCTTTGTTAAGTATGAATGTGATTCAGGAAAATGTGAGTTGCTTTGGGGCTGCCGATGGATTTATCTCTTTGAGTGGTCAGGGAGGAACAGCTCCTTATTTCTATGTTTGGAATAATGGTTTAAATGTGAACGAACGTTCAAACTTAAATCCCGGGAATTACTCAGCCACAGTTACCGATTCAAATGGTTGTTCTTATAGTGTGGCGGTAAGTCTTACTCAGCCAGCCAATATTCAGATTACAAGCGATGTTACTCCTGTAAGTGTATTTGGTGGAAGCGATGGTTCTATTAGTGTCAGTGTATCAGGCGGTGTATCGCCCTATAGCTACTTCTGGTCGAATAGTGCTACAACAGCCGGTATTGATCAGTTGACAGCAGGAATTTACACCTTAACTGTAATCGATGCTGTGAGTTGTGAGAAAGAAATTTCGGTAGAAGTAACGGAACCAACCGGAGCTCCTGATTGGGTGGTTGAGAACACTGGTTTGATTCATCAAATGATTGTTCCATCCGGAATACCTGTCTCGATTGATGGAGTATCCTTAGTGAACGGCGATTATCTAGGAGTTTTCTATGAAGAGCAAGGAACGTGGTTGTGTGGAGGTTTTATTCAGTATCAAACTGCTCAGACCGATACTTTCCCCATTTATGGTGCTCAGTCTGGCCTGAACAATGGATTTGAGGAAAACGAAGCTTTTGTTTGGAAGGTTTGGAAGTTAGCCGAAGACGCTGAATATTTTGTAGCAGCTGAATATGCAGCGATTAATTTGCCCGATATTACCCATCAGGGTGAGTTTGCAGTTGGTGGTATATCTGCCTTACAATCGATTAGCACCAATTTCCAATCGACCTTAAGTTTTACTTTACTTTCGAATTGGAACATTGTTTCTATTAATGTTTTACCACAAGATTTAAGTTTACCCTATGTATTATCATCGGTAGCATCGAACATCGAATTGATGAAAGATGAAACAGGTGCTGTTTACTGGCCGGCCTTCTCTATTAATTTTATTGGTGAGTGGGAGTTAGAAGAAGGTTATCAGTTGAAAATGATCCAAAGTGATGTCTTTACATTGACTGGTTCGGTATTTAATCCGGATACACTCGATATAACGATTCCGGCAGGATGGAGTATGATTTCTTACCCACGTCTGGAGCCGGCACCTATCGCCGAAATGCTGCAGCCAATAGCTTCGGATATCATTATTGTTAAGAACCAACTTGGTTTGGTGTATTGGCCAAGTTTCAACCTGGACAATATTGGCAATATGATTCCCGGTCAAGGATATCAAATTAATTGTTCTGCATTCAACGTGATTCAATTCCCTGCGAATGATGAATTATTTGCTAAAAGCTATGTGCATCAGCCTCTATTTGACATTCTCGCAGAGCCTGTTCGCACTGATGGCAACATGACCCTTGCCATTGAGCGCGATGCCTGGGAGAATCATCCTTCTATTGGTGCTGAAATCGCTGTTGTCGATCCTCAGGGTGTACTTGTTGGTCGTGCTAAATTTGATGGAGAAACCTTGGCTTTCCCTGTTTGGGGCGACGATGAGACTAGTTCTGAGAAAGATGGCTTGAATGTCGGAGAAAGCTTTCACTTGGAAGTATATGAATCCGATCATGCTGAGCCAGTTATCTATTTCATCAAAGATTGGAAGGAAGGAAATGGTACTTATCGGACCAATTCTATTCAGATTGCCTCATTCGTAACTAAACAAAGCAACGTAGCATTAGAAGTGGCTGTTAGTGCCTACCCAAATCCGGCTAGCCACATGGTTCAGTTGGAGGTAAGCTTGAATGAAGCAACCTACTGTCAGATTCGTTTGCTCAATGCCATTGGAGCCGAAGTGATGTCAGTTTGGAATGGTAATAAAAGCTCCGGAGCACACGTCTTCTCGGTTGATGTTAGTCAATTAGAAGCCGGTATGTATTTCTATCAAGTACAAACCGACCGTGAAAAACTTGTGCGACCCTTAATGGTAGAATAGTTTTTTAGTAACTAAATTGACTTGAAAGAAAGCAGCAAAATCATTCGATTCTGCTGCTTTTTTTTTGTGAAAAAATAATTCGGAATAGGCGCAAGTTTGTAAGGAGTTAGTTGTCCAATAAAAGAGTCAAAATAATGCGTGTGGACAAAAAAGAGATTGAATTATTTAATCAGCGTGATCCTCGGTTCTTTCGGGAATTAGTCGATCGGTACCAGGTGAGCATATTGAATGTTTGTTTGGCTTATACGCATAATCGCGATGAGGCAAGCGATTTAACTCAAGAAGTGTTCATTCAGGCTTTTCGATCGGCCTCTGAATTTAGGGGCGACTCAAGCATTAAAACCTGGTTGACCCGGATAGCTATTCATAAGAGTTTGAACTTTCTTCGTAAATCGAAGCGCATCACAAGCACTGAGCTTAGCGAAGCAAATCATCCTTCCTTTTCTCCCGATTCAAGCGATTCGCAATTATTACAATCCGAGCAAAATAAGTGGTTTTATAGGGCACTCGACGCTTTGCCTGAAAAGCAACGCGAAGCATTTATCCTTCATAAATTGGAGGAAAACTCGTATCAGGAGGTAGCCGAGATTATGGGAACGAGTGTTTCTGCGGTCGAGTCCTTAATGCATCGTGCAAAAGTTAATTTACGAGCCTTACTTGAAAAAGTTTTAGATCGAGGATAAAAAAATGCCTATTCCGCGCAAGTTTTTAAAAGTAGCAGTGTCAGATAAACAGATGCGCTGCTTCAAAGAGTTAATCGCATCAGCAACCTAGAAAAGACGAAACGATGAAATGCAGTGAAGTAAAATATCAGCTTATAGAGGGATGGGAATCCTTGTCTAAAGAAAGCAAGCAGCACTTAGAGCATCATTTAGATCGTTGCTCTGAGTGCGCTTCTTTCGCTCAAAAAATGAATTCCTTTTATCAGTTTCATGCAAGGGAACGAGTCCAGGAGGTTATCCCTGGTTTAACCGACCAAATTATGGCCGAAGTAGCCCACATAAGCGTTGAAGAAAACAATCAATTTACAGTGGGTTCTGCGTTATCGATTGAATCGGCCAAAAAACCAATCGGGCTGTTTCAGTATTTCCCCTATGCGGCAGCAGTGGTACTCGGCATTGGATTAAGTTGGCTGATAAGCATGGGGCTAGGACCTGTTTCGGTTGCTGACTCCGATTCGGATTTATTGCAATCCTATTTGAGTGTGACGGAAACTCACTTCGAGTGCATCGACGAAACCATTTTCGAAGGCTTATAAAAGCAAAGCATTGAACCAAACCAACCAAACTAAATAAAATGGAAACTTCTAGTACTAATCGGTGGCTTTATTGGATTATTATCTTCCTAATAGTCACAAACTTATCAACCATTGTGTTGATGTCGCAGCGGAAAGAGCCCATTCCGCCGGGATTTCGCGACAGAGCTCCTATGGAGCAGGGCGATGAGCAATTGATGAGCCGTGCGCTTCACCGCCGTTTAGGCCTGAGCGATGAGCAGATTGAAAAGGTTAAACCTTTTACCCAAGAGTACAGGGAGCAAGTGCATGAAATTAAACTTGCATTGAAAGAAGAGCGGGTAAAAATGTTCGATTTGCTAAACGCCAATCCAGTGAATGAGAGTGAGCTGGAGTCTGCCACTCAAAGGATTGGCAAGCTGCATACACAACTCAAGCAAAAAACGGCACGCTACTACTTGGAATTAAAGGCTGAATTAACGCCCGAACAACAAGAGGAATTAGCGTACATGTTCGACAGGATGGCTCAAAACCAACCCTTCGAACCACGATCCGAAGGTCGGTTCCGGCACCGAAGAGGCAGACCATAATCAGTAACAGGATCTTTCGGAATTTCAAAAAACTTAGGACACAGTGTCAACCCAACTAGTTAATTTAATTCAAACCAATTCAAAATCAACAACTATGAGAAAAATTCAAATTTGGCTATCCGCCACAGCAATCTTGTTCGCTTTAAGCGCATGCAATGAAAATGCGAACGAATCACCGATCCCGACTACCGAAATTCCGGAATTCTCTGTTAAATCTGTTCAAACGACTTTTGTTCCAACCGATTCCTTATCGACCGATGAACAAGCTGGTTTGTATTTAATGCGCGAAGAAGAACTAGTCGCAAGAGATTTATATGCAGCATTTTATGCTGATTTTAATCTCCCAATCTTTAATCGCATTTCAGAATCGGAAGATCGTCACACAACCGCCATTCTGGCTCTGATCGATTTCTATCAGCTACTCGACCCGGCAACCGGTATTGCCGGTGAGTATAACAATGCCGATTTACAAACACTTTATAACGATTTATACGCCGATGGATCTGTTGGATTGGTCGAGGCCCTTACCGTTGGCGCTTTGGTCGAAGAGGTCGATATTCTCGATTTGGAGGAATTAATGCTTGCCACTACGAATGAAAACTTACTAATTGTGTATGATAACCTTCTGAATGGCTCAAAAAATCATCTGAAAGCATTTGCGAAACAACTGGCTAATAATGGCGTAACTTACGTTCCGGTTGTACTAGACCAACTTGCCTACGATGAAATTTTAAGCACACCTCACCACACCAGCACTCCCGATTGTCTTGGATTAGGCGATGGCACACCTAACGGACCGGGTAATGGCAATGGTCAAGGTTACGGACCAGGCAATGGTCAAGGTAATGGCCAAGGAAACGGTCCTGGTAATGGAATGGGTAATGGTCCGGGTCATGGAAATGGCGATGGTGTTTGCGATAGCACGGCGGTAGCTGGGTCCTAAAAAAGGTAATACGAAACATCATTGTCCACACAAATCAATCTCAACAATTAAGCAATCTTTAATCTCAATCAGAAATAGTTAGTTTGATGTTTCGCGAAAGGCGCTCTGAATGGAGCGCCTTTTTTATGTCTTTTCAACTGTGTCTGGTTATTCCTGCTGATCAATTTGGCGCTCAAGGCGAGACTGTTCTCTTTTCATTTCCGTCGTTCACTTGGAACACGGATGACACGGATTTGATGGATTTGCAACGATTTGATTCAAGTCGAAATGATCCGATCCCAGTTCAAGGCTGACGACTGGCCTTATGACTAATCTCTTTGCGCTCTTTGCGAAACCTTTGCGTAAGCCACTCCCTCAGCATTGGTCGAAATGTTTTCATAGAGCGAGAGTTGAGTAGTTAATTGGGTGCTGAGTAGTATTTTAAAAGAGGGCGCTATGGTTTATAAGGCCGCAAAGGTTCGCGCAAAGGGCGCAAAGGACCCGCAAAGGCCGCGAAGTTATTTCCTTGTAACATGAATGCAACTCGGTAATTCGTGCTTTTGGTCTTGCTCTTGCTGATGTTGGCTTTTGGCAATTGGCTGTTAGCAATTAGTTGGTTCGTTGTTGCTGGCCTTCGCCAAGTCACCCCCTCGCCAAGTCTCACTTCGCCAAGTC
>CALGAK010000117.1 GCA_937954085.1 uncultured Bacteroidota bacterium | reverse complement strand
ACTCCCGATAGGCTCCGCCACCGGGATCTTCGCTACGCTACGACGTTCCACTGTTCACTGTTCACTATTCACTATTCACTATTCACCGTTCACCGTTCACTTTAAAAAAAACATGCAACCCTTTTACCCTAACTTTGGTCTAAGCATCAGTTGAAAAAATATGATATCCGAGAAGAAACTAATTAAGGCCTGTATCCATCACGACCGAAAAGCACAACGGGAGCTCTACGAGCGATATGCCCCCGCACTGCTCGGAGTTAGTATGCGATACACCAAAAATAGTCAACAAGCGGAAGACGTCCTGCAAGATGCTTTCATCAAAATTTTTGCAAGCCTCAAACAGTTCGAAGGAAAAAGCTCATTGAAAACCTGGATGGAACGAATCGTAATCAATACCGCCCTCAGCGCCTATCAAAAGGATCGGAAACATGCCTTCCACGAAGATGTTTCTACCCTCGATCATGCGCTCACCGACGAAGAGGTCTCGTTCGAGGTGTCCTTTACCGAAGAAGAACTGCTCAATGTTATCCGAGCGCTTCCCGAAGGATACCAGGCAGTGTTTAACCTCTATGCCATAGAAGGTTACAAGCATCGCGAAATAGCCGAATTGCTCGGAATCGATACCAACACGTCTAAATCGCAGTACTCACGAGCCCGAAAACTGATCCAGGAAAAATTACTCGCCCTGTCGGAAATCAAATCAGTGGATGTCATCCCACTTTATCCTACTAAAAAGAAGCTATCATGAATAAACCAAACCAAGTCGAAGATCTTTTCAGAAAACAGTTTCAAGACTTCGAACCCAAACCCTCGCAAGGGCTTTGGCAGTCCATCGAGCAGCAGCTTAGCTTCAAAAGCTTTTTCAAATTTGCCCTAAGCAGCATGAATATCTACTATGCCGCCGCTATCGTCGTGAGCCTCGTGGGCGTAAGCATTCTCGGCTGGGACAAATTACAAACAGACCCCCCCGCAGATACCCCCATTTCCAATCCACCGCAACAAGAAATGCCGCTTCAACCGGAATCAAGCCAAGCCATTCCGTCCATCCATCCCAATACATACACAAACGAAAATACCACATCCATCAGCACGGCCGATGCGACCCAAGCAATCCAACCAGCCAACCAAACCCCCATCAGCCTAAATAAACAAGAACCGACTCTAAGCAATGAACCTCAAAATCAGATGGATAACTCAGCTCTTTTGAGCCAATCGCCTACCATCTCATCCAACGAACGCAGCGACCTCCATCAGCCCATCGAAGAAGCAACCAGTTCCATTGTCGCCGCCTCTAATCGTATGGTAGACAATAGCATAGACAAAAAAACTATCACAACCGAACATAGCACTACCCTGGCCGACAGACCCGAAGCTCCATCCAGCACCGGCACCATCATTAGCAACGTGCCAGAGCCACCACATGACGTTTTATCAACGCCCATCACGCTTCCCGATGCACCCGGCGAATCGACTAATCCATTGCTAACCAATGCAATCGATCAGCATTTCTTCCTTTCTTTTTTGGAAAAGCGAACCACGAACGGCATCCCGTTGATACCCTATAACGTTTCCAACGGAATCGCCCGCGCTACCGACGAGGCTCCCCGGCTCTATGGCTGGAACCGACGCTACTCACCCTGGTCCTTCGATCTATCTACTCAGCCTAGCTCCTACGCATTTACCTATCGTTCCGACGATCCCATCCTCGAAAATGCTTTAAACGGCGCTTCGCAAAATGGACGATCCTTCAACCTCGAACTCACCGTGAATTATCAGTACCGCGAATGGTTGTTCCAGAGCGGAATAGCCTGGACCGGCATGCAGGAAGATTTCAATTTTCTACATCAAGAACTCATCACCTCTACCCATGAGTCCTGGGATGTGTACGCCGCCGGAAGCGAAACCCTTATCGATACGCTGTATTGGGGTTTTGTGTTCGACAGCCTTGCCAGCGCCTACTACTATCAGCCCTACACGGCCGATTCAAGTGTTATGGTGTACGATTCAACCCTTGTGGTCGAGAATATCACTTCGGTCGAGGAACAATTGTATCAGCATTTGAATCAATATCACTACCTCGAAATACCCATCCATGTAAACCGAAATGTACTCAACATTCCCTTTGGATTGTCGCACAATGGATTCCTTCACGTTGGCTTACGGGCTGGAGCACGGTTCGGGTTTTTCATTAAAGCCCAAGGCTTAACCCTCCACCGCGACAACGAAATTGGCTTACTTGAGTTGGAAAGCCCCGATTTACCTTACCTGTTCTCCCGCATTCACCTCGATTTCGGAGTGCCCTTGCAAGTGCCCATGAGTCCGACCCTTCATATACTCTTTGAACCAACTTACCGCATGAGCGTTCATTCTATCTTTGGAAAAGGACACGATGTGCAGGTGAGTCAACGAGGCCCCGGACTCAAAATCGGATTACGCTATTTTATCCTGCGCAGAAAATAAATCATGAACTAAAATCTACATCTTATCTAAAACCAAAATCAGTATGAAAACTAAAACGCTTATTTTCCTTTTAGGTCTGCTCCTTAGCACGACCGGGCTTTTTGCCCAAGGTTTTTGGGTAACCATTTCGGGTACCGTTACTTCTCAACAAGCCGGCGATCCGGTTGCAAACCACGAGGTGATGGCAACCTCGTTCGATAGTACCTTTGCCATGACCTACAACGTGTTAACCGATTCAAATGGATTCTACGAAATGACCTTACTGGTTTCTTCTCCCAACATGATATCCATTCTCGTAACCACTTACGATCAGTGCAATCCGGCTATCGATTACTCCGCCTTCGTGAATACTCAGGTAGCAACTAACGTCAATTTCGAGATATGCACGAGTGCGTCCACTACCTGTACCAGTAGTTTTATCATGAGTACCGGTAATACGGCACAAAACGAAATCCTCTTCACGAATACCTCGCCCGGTAACGTGGTGAGCACCGTTTGGGATTTTGGCGATGGTACGCAATCGTTCGATCCAAATCCGTCGCATTCCTACGCCACTCCCGGAGTTTACCTGATTTGTCTCACCATCGAAACGGTCGATAGCTGCATAGCAACCTCCTGCGAACAAATATATGCGGGTCCCTTAGGTAGTTGCGATGCGAACTTTTTACCTATCACTCAGCCTGGTACAACCAACGTTGTTTTCCTCGATCTATCCTTTTCCGTAGGCAACATTATTTCTTACTCATGGGATTTTGGCGATGGAAACACCGGAACAGGAGTCGATCCCATTCATACCTACGCCGATACGGGTTCCTATTTCGTCTGTTTAACCATCACCACCGACGATTCCTGCACTAGCACCTATTGCGAAGGAGTCGTGGTGGGTGGTCAATCTAACTATTGCACTGCCGATTTCGATTACCTGCCGCTAACTCCCGGACAAAATCCTTTAATGATCACTTTTGAAGATTATTCCTTCGGAAACGTTATTTCCTGGTCGTGGGATTTTGGCGACGGTAACACTTCTACCCTTCAAAACCCCACACACCTGTATGCCGCTCCCGGAATATACGACGTCTGCCTAAGTATCTTAACCAGCGATAGTTGCACCTCTACCGCGTGTTATCCGGTAATGGTCGATACCATGAACACTACCGACTGTATGGCCTTGTTTTATGCTTATCCCGATTCCATGAGCAATGCGGTTTCCTTCGATGAGTTATCGTGGTCGGCTAGCCCTATTATTAGCTTTTTCTGGGATTTTGGCGACGGAAACACCAGTACCCAGCAGTATCCGTTTCATACTTATGCAGCCAGCGGCCTGTACGATGTTTGTTTAACCATTGTAACCTTGGATTCTTGCACCAGTTCTATCTGCTTACCAGTGCATGTGGGCAATGTGGTGCCCAATTGCGTGGCATCGTACAATTACACAGCAACCAGCAATCCGTTGGAAATTAGCTTCACCGACTTATCGGCAGGAACGGTAGTGGAGTGGTTTTGGGATTTTGGCGATGGCGATTTCTCCCTAGTGGCTAACCCAACTCATACCTTCGACAATGCAGGCACTTACTTTGTTTGCCTAAGCATCCTCACCGCCGATAGCTGCGTAAGTGATTTTTGCGACTTCGTTACCGTTACCGGCAATTCCACCAGCAATTCTATTGCAGGCGAAGTAATGGCTGGCAACAGCCTTGTTAGCAGCGGAGCAGTCGTATTGATGAGTAGTAACGGTTTCACCTTTGTCGAAGATATCGTGAACGGAAGCTATGCCTTTACCGGTCTTCCCGACGGAACCTACATCGCCTATGCTTTAGCTTCCTCTTTCTTGTATCCGACCTACACCCCGACCTACCACGATAGTGCCCTGTTCTGGACCGATGCCATCGAATTAGTCCTTAGTGGTACGAACCTGAGCGGTGTCGATATCCACCTGAATGAGTTAGGCGGAACGGCCAACGGAACCGGGTCGATTGGTGGAAGCATCACTTTTGCCAATAATTCCAAAACTTACCGAAATACCTTCCAGGCAGAGACCGGAAATATTCAGTTTTACATCATGGATATGGACGATAACTTGCTGTTCCATACCCAGAGTACCGAGTCGAACACTTTTGAATTCAATAATTTGCCCTTCGGAACTTACCAGCTTTATATCGAATTAGCCGGACATACCGCTTATCCTGCTATTTTCACTTTGAGCGAGAGCATGCCAACCATCAACGACATTGTGATTCAGGTTGGTGTCGATGGCATTAGCATTTTGAATAGCGATGTTTTTGAGTCCATCGATTTCCAGTTATCGGTTTATCCCAATCCAGTTCAAAACGAGTTGAATGTCGTGTTATCTGCCGAAGGAGCGAATACTTATACATTGGGCATTTACAATGCGTTCGGACAATTGGTTCAGAGCCGCTTTCTTTCCAACATGGGAGGCACCACGAATACCCGACTAGACGTAAGTTCCTTCAGTCAGGGAGTTTATTTCCTTCGCCTAGAACACCCTGTACTTGGCGTACAATCGGTTCGATTCATGAAGTAGTCCTCTTCTAATTCAGTTTTCGTCAAAGCCTTGACTTTCCGCATCTGGTGGGAGGTCAAGGCTTTTTGTTTTTTAGCTTTTGGCTTTTAGCTTAAGGCTTTTGGCGGTTTGCTGTTGGCTTAAGGTTTTTGCATGCTTTTCTTTGAACGAGTATGAATGCCACGCGCCGGGAAGCGCGCGGCAGTTCGTTGTTGCGGAGTCGCGCGGCAGTTCGTTGTTGCAGGTTTTC
>CALGAK010000116.1 GCA_937954085.1 uncultured Bacteroidota bacterium | reverse complement strand
AATGTTTGTGGCAGTATCGATACAGTAGAAGTCCATTACGTAGCGAATGAACTGGATTTAGGAAACGACCAGCTCGAACTTTGTTCCGATACTCTCTACACGCTTTCGGCTGCCTTTTCCGATACCAACACCACTTACCTCTGGTCCACCGGAGCAACAAGCCCTGCCATCGAAACCAACCAGAATGGGTCCTATTGGGTGGAGGTGCAAGCTTACCATTGTACATTTCAGGATACGGTTTTGCTGGGATTCGACCCACCACTTACCTTAGGCCTTATGGATACCCTTATCCTCTGCGAAGGAGAAGGTTCCTGGCTCTTTGCCGGCGATTTTACCGCCAGCTTCCAGTGGTCGCCCGGTGGAGAAACTACACCTCACCTTTGGGTCGATTCTGCCGGAACCTACACGGTAACTGCTACTAACGGCTGTGGCGATTTTGTGGATTCCACAGTTCTCTACCTACTTACAACACCCCAAATTGATTTAGGGGATAGTTCAACCATTTGCTCCGGATCTCAACTTGCTTTAAATGCTTTCTTCCCTTTCTCGAACTACCTGTGGAACAACGGAGAAAGTTCAGCTCAACTACTTGTTTCTCAAACAGGCATTTACGAGGTTACCGTAAGTAATATTTGCGGTTCAACCAGCGATTCGGTGCAAATTGACCATGACATTCCCTTGAGTTTCTCTTTAGGGGCAGACACTATCGTTTGCGAAGGAAGCAATTTCTCCTTAATCGCTCCAAGTTACGATGCAATTTACCAATGGTCGGACGGAAGTTCCGGAATCGAGCTGCTCCCCGCTAGCACTGGATTGTATGCTTTAACCCTGAGTAATGCTTGTGGAGATTTTACCGACGAAGTATTTATCGAAATTCTGGCCAGTCCAAGCATAAACCTGCCGACTGATACCGCCATCTGTCATCCGAATTACATTGCTCTTCAGGTAACGAATCCACACTCAACCTACCAGTGGAATACAGGAGGGACAAATTCTATTTGGATAACCAACTCACCAGGCATTTACAGCATTACCGTTAGCAATATTTGCGGGACAAGCAGCCATTCCATCGACCTACAGGTAGATTCCCCTTTCAGCTTTACTCTCGGTGCAGATACTTTAGTTTGTTTGGAAAGTAATTTCGAGTTGAGTCCAAGTCCTGCGGCTCGCTATTATCTCTGGTCCAATGGTTCTACCGATACTTTCATCCACATTACCCAAAGTGGTCTCTACTGGCTCGAAGGTAGCAATGCCTGCAACACACACACCGATAGCATCTTTATCGAAGTGAGCGAGCATTATTTTTCTTTTCCATACGACACGTTAGTTTTCGACTCCAGCTCCTACCTAATCCTGGATGCCGGCCTGGGGCATTCAAGCTACGAGTGGTCCACCGGACAAACCGAAAGCAGCATCGAAG
>CALGAK010000115.1 GCA_937954085.1 uncultured Bacteroidota bacterium | reverse complement strand
GGAGAATGGGCGAAAGCAGCAACAACGAGTTCCCGCGCGACTCCCGGCGCGTGGCAGTCATTCTCATTCAATGAGAAACTTCCAACGAGTTCAATTTTGAATCTAGAATTTTGAATTTTGATGCGTAGCGGAAGTCCCGATTAATCGCGATTGAATCTTGAATAGCCAATAGCTAACAGCCAATAGCCAATAGCCAATAGCCAATAGCCAAAATCGAAACGCCTCGGGAGCTAAAGAAAAAGGGGCAACCATGTGTTTGGCGCCCCTTTACTTATCGAGTAACTGTATTTATGGCTTACGCTTGAGCCGAAGCCGAAGCTCCGTGGCAGTTCTTGTATTTTTTCCCACTGCCACATGGACAAAGTTCGTTTCGTCCCACTTTTTTCTCTACCCGAACAGGCTGAACACGCTGTTGTTGTTTGGGTGACCCATCGCTTGTGTCGGTACGACTTGTTTCGTACTTGCTAAAATCCTGCTTACGAGGAGCTTCAGCCTCTTTGATTTGTGCCGGATCCTGAATAGGGATATGTCCTTTTAGCAATAAACCGACAATTAATTTATTAATTCGATCGAGCATACTTTGGAACAAATTGAATGACTCGAATTTATAAATCAACAAGGGATCTTTCTGCTCGTATGAAGCATTCTGAACGGATTGTTTCAAATCGTCCATCTCGCGCAAATGCTCTTTCCACGCATCATCGATGGTGAGAAGGATGGCAATTTTTTCATACGATCGAACCAACTCTTCGCCTTGTGTTTCGGCCGCCTTCTTCAGGTTCGTTACAATTTGATATTCGCGTTTTCCATCGGAAATTGGAACAACAATATTTTGATACAGATGCGACTGCTTTTCGTAAACCTGCTGAATTACCGGATTAGCTTGCTGGGCAATCGTGGTTACGCGACGTTTGTAGCTTTCGAGCAGCGTATCGTTCAGTTTCTGGGATACTTTCGTCTCGTCCCATTTTTTAAACTCTTCGCTATTCATTGGCACTTCGAGCGAGAAGTTCCGCAGCACATCGAGCTGAAAACCTTCAAAATCGTTATCGGAATGATAGGCTTGGGTGAGTGAAAGGCTCACATCGTTCAACATATTTAAAATGTCGACACCGATTTTTTCACCATGCAAGGCATGACGACGCTTAGCGTAGATTACCTCCCGCTGGCTGTTCATCACATCGTCGTATTCGAGTAATCGTTTCCGGATACCGAAGTTGTTCTCTTCCACTTTTTTCTGAGCCCGTTCAATCGACTTGGTAATCATGGAATGCTGAATAACTTCTCCTTCCTTGATTCCTAATCGGTCCATGTACCTTGAAATGCGGTCGGAGCCGAACAAACGCATCAAATCGTCTTCGAGCGAAACGAAAAACTGAGAAGAACCAGGATCTCCCTGACGACCAGCTCGTCCGCGAAGCTGCCTATCGACCCGTCGCGATTCATGTCGTTCGGTTCCGATAATGGCCAAACCACCTGCTTTTTTAACTGTATCGCTCAGTTTGATGTCGGTACCCCGACCAGCCATGTTGGTTGCAATGGTTACTCCACCTCCTTTACCCGCTTCGGCAACGATATCGGCCTCGCGTTGATGCAGTTTAGCATTCAGCACATTATGGTTAATCTTAGCCATTTTGAGCATTCGGCTGAGCAATTCGGAGATTTCGACCGAGGTTGTACCAACAAGGACGGGCCTACCCGCTTCGTGCAACTTCACAATTTCGTCGAGGACCGCATTGTACTTCTCGCGCTTGGTTTTGTACACCAAATCTTCGTAATCTTTTCGGGCAATGGGGCGATTCGTTGGAATTACGACCACATCCAGTTTATAGATATCCCAGAATTCACCCGCTTCGGTTTCGGCGGTACCTGTCATACCCGCCAGTTTGTGGTACATTCGGAAATAATTCTGCAGCGTGATGGTAGCCATGGTTTGGGTCGAAGCTTCCACTTTTACATTTTCCTTCGACTCGATTGCCTGATGCAAACCATCGGAATAGCGTCGGCCTTCCATGATACGACCAGTTTGCTCATCGACAATTTTCACCTTATTATCCATTACCACGTATTCCACATCTTTTTCGAAGAGGGAATAAGCTTTCAGCAATTGATTGAGGGTATGAACGCGTTCCGACTTAACGGCATAATCACTCAGCAAAGCATCTTTTCGACTTAACTTTTCCGAGTCGCTGAGTCCTTCTTTTTCAATTTCGGCTACTTCCGAACCGATATCCGGAAGGATGAAGAAACTAGGATCCTCCACATCGGAGCTGATGAGATCAATACCTTTTTCGGTTAATTCGATGGAGTTATTCTTTTCGTCGATAACAAAGTACAGGTCGTCGGTAACCTTGTGCATGTTCTTCGACTTATCCTGCATGTAGAAGCTTTCCGTTTTGAGGAGAAGGCTTTTCATTCCTTCCTCACTAAGGAATTTAATGAGTGCTTTATTTTTGGGAAGCCCTTTATGAGCTCTCAGGAGCAGGAAACCACCTTTTTCTTCGTCGCCGGCAGTAATCATTTTCTTCGCTTCGGCTAAATCCTGGGTAACCATTTTTTGCTGATTCTGCATCAGCTTCATCACTTTGGGTTTCAGTTCGCTAAATTGAGCTTCATCGCCTTTTTTGGCAGAAACCGGACCGGAGATAATAAGTGGTGTACGAGCATCGTCGATTAACACGGAATCCACCTCATCGACGATGGAGTAATTATGTTTGCGCTGAACCAGGTCTTCGGGTCGTCCGGCCATGTTGTCGCGCAGGTAATCGAAGCCGAATTCGTTGTTGGTTCCAAAGGTTATATCGGCCAGATAAGCTTTTCGGCGCTCCGGTGAGTTGGGTGTATGGCGATCGATACAATCGACCGATAAACCATGAAACTCATAAAGCATTCCCATCCATTCGGAGTCACGCTTAGCCAAGTAATCGTTTACGGTTACGATATGCACTCCGTTGCCAGACAAAGCATTGAGGAAGACTGGCAGGGTAGCTACCAAGGTTTTTCCTTCACCAGTGCTCATCTCGGCAATTTTACCCTGATGCAGGACGATTCCACCAATCAACTGCACATCGTAATGAACCATGTCCCAGGTAATTTCATTCCCGCCAGCCAGCCACCGGTTTTTGTAAATGGCTTTGTCGTTTTCGATATTGACGTGAGGATAGCGAGCCGCGAGATTTCGGTCGAATTCATTTGCCTGCACCACTATTTCCTCATTTTCTTTAAAACGACGTGCAGTATCTTTAACAATAGCAAATGCCTTGGGTAGAATCTCATCCAGTTTTTGATCGATAAGAGTGAGTTTCTCCTTTTCGAGTTTATCCAGTTGTTCGTATAAATCCTCGCGTTCGGTGATGTCCTTTTTCTGAATTTCTTCCTTTAATCCCGCCATTTCGGTATCGATACCGGTGGTAGCTTCTTGAATTTCCTTTCGTAGAGATTGAGTAGCATCGCGTAACTGATCGTTACTGAGCGAAATTAACTGTTCGTATTCCTTTTTGATAGCGGCTACAATAGCCTGCACTGCTTTAATATCGCGTTCCGACTTGGTTCCCAGAAACTTATTAAGCAAGTTATTGAATAAACTCATGATTCAGAGTATTAATTTTTTTTCATTATAAGCAGGGCAAAAGTAGTGAACCATATTGATTTTTAGAAAGAAAAACCCCGACATAATCATGGTTGAATTAGTGCGAAAAAGAGGAATTCCATCTTGCTAAAAATAGGTTTACAACCTATTCATTTAGCCCCTATTATTGCCCGATAAAACACGCCATGATCCTTCCAGGAAGTGAATTTGGTGAGGATTCAAACTGAATCGGCCGGCTGCAAAATCGACTCGCAAGGGATGATAGTTTGCATAGCGACTCATCTTTTCGTCGCTAGTGGGCACATCGGGAGAATGAATCAACAAAAAGAGGCTCGGTTCGATGAAGGAGATAAGCCCTCCAGCCTCACAAACTACGGCTATATCGGCGGGCAGTTGGGTTAGGAAATCGATCATCAACTGCGGCAAATCGGCATCTTGTGCTTGAATGTAGAAAACCTTCTCAGCTCCTGCTCTAAGCATACGCGAAGAATCTTTGTGCGAGGTGAGAACATGTTCCTCTTGAATTCGTAATGCAGGAACTTCTCCAGGATGATAATGGTTGGATATTTTTAATCCCCAAACGGGCATTTCCGCAGCCGTTTTATGAATGATTTGTTCGGCAAAAGCGGTTTTACCCACATTTCGGCCGGTTCCGGCAAGGAGGAGGATATTGGGAAAAGGAATCCGCATTAAACCGATTTCTTTTTATAGAAAGAAGCGAGGTTCACACTCAGGGAGAAATGGTTAGATCCGCCGGCCAAATGATAAACCGAACGAGCAAAAGCAATATTAAACTTCGACACTTTCACTCCTACCCCCCAGGAAATACCTACAAAGCCCGATTTATCGTTAATGGTCAATTCGGCACGACGTTGCGCATTGAAGGAGAGAGCGGCATAAAAATTCTTGCTGGGAATAAATTCCGCACCCACAATAAAATGGCGTGTCAGATTATCGAAGAAGAGGCTTAAATCGGATATTCGAGTAACCTCTCCCGTGAAGGGATTCGTTGTTTCAACCGGGTTATCGGGGTCGTCGTAGAGTAAGTTGTAGCGATTTAAATGCTGGTAGGAGGCATGAATACGGAAGGGAGCATGTTCCAGTTTTTTCGAAGCAGCCAGTTCCATTTCGAAGGGCAAGGATTCACGTTCTCCATCGGTATAATAGGTTCGCAATTGATAACCCATATTTCGGGCAATTAAACTGATGCTAAAACTTTCGTCGGGATGATAGAGCAAAGCCACATCGGCTGCAAGACCGTGTGAGTAATAGCGTTCGAGGTTGGAATTGATAAACTTAACATGCGCTCCCACTTGTAAATCGTCGCGGAGTGGGAAACCCCAGCCAATTTGATAGTAGGAATCGGCAGCCCGGAACTCGCCGAGGCTAAGGCCAGTTGGATCGGTTTCGATGAATTCGCCGTAGTTGATGCTGTGAAAGGTGGCGCTGAAGGTTCCCCAACGAGGAGTATGATGCACATAAACAAACTGTCCAAGGGGAATTCTGGCAAAATAATCGACATAATTCAGGACCAGCTGTTGATGCATTTCGGAGTGAAGCAAAGCAGGGTTTTGTTCAGCCATGGAGGCATCGGCTCCCCATACAGCAACTCCACTTCCACCCAAAGCGGCAGTACGAGGCGATGCCGGAACACTTAGGAAGCGATACACTTTGCTACCGCCCAATTGCGCCGAAAGGGCTACCGGCAGGAGAAAGAGAAAGAAGAACCAAGCGTATTTTACCATGAATACTGAATTATGGGCGACCAAATCTAATGATTGTGACGTTTTAAACGCAAAAAAAATCCGTATGTTTTGAACGAAACAAAAGAAAACAAGACCTGTTATCTTTGGCAGGAGTTAGGCAGACGGGATTTTTATAATCGGACCAATTCTGAAATGAATCCGGACACCCGCTTCCGCGCTCAACATCATTAAGAACCATTCCTAAAATCGAATCTTAGAATTATGAAAAACTTCACCGTTCACAATCCGGTAATCCTGCATTTTGGTCGCGAGATTATCAAAGAGCTGGGATCGGCAGCTAGCTCCCTGGGAAGCAAAGCATTGCTGATAACCGGCAAAGGATCTGTAAAACAGCATGGCATTTTCGACTCGGTGGTGCAACAACTCGAAGGAGCTGGCGTCCAATGGGTTGAATACTCAGGCATTAAACCGAACCCGCTCATCGACGATGTTCGCAAGGCAGTTTCCTTGGGCAAAGCTGAAACTGTCGATATGGTTATTGGAGTTGGCGGTGGGAGCGTAGTTGACTCTGCCAAGGTAATTGCGGCCGGAATCCTGAGCGAATACGATGCTTGGGCTTTGGTTAAGCGCGAAGCAAGCATTGAAGCTGCACTGCCAGTGTTGGCCGTTTTGACTCTAGCCGCTACCGGTACGGAATTAAATCAATTTGCGGTAGTTCAAAACCCGGAGAGTAGCGAAAAAATCGGCATCGGCCATCCCAGCCTTTATCCCCGACATTCATTTCTCGACCCGACTTACACTTTTTCCGTAAATCGGGAGCACACCGCCTACGGGATCGTCGATTTAATGGCTCATGCCATGGAAAATTACTTCGGTTTAGGAGATGCTCCCTTGGCCGATCGTTATGTGCTGTCGATTTTACAAGAAGCGCATGAAATTGCTCTTCCGCTTTTAAATGAGCCCGACAACTACGACTTGCGAGCTCGAAAAATGTGGGTCGCAGCGAATGCGCTCAATGGGTATCCCGGTTACGGTCGCTTATCGGGCGATTTTGCTGTTCACGCATTAGGACACCCCATTAGCATGCTATTCGACACTCCTCACGCTGCCACGCTATCTATCGTTTATCCCGCCTGGCTTACCTGGTTGGCTCCACGAGTGCCCGAAAAGATTAGTCGCCTTGGAAGAGAAGTTTTTGGAGTAGAGGGAGTAATGGAAAGCATTTCGGCCTTGAAGGATTTTTACCGTAGTCTTGGTGTGCCGATTAGTTTAGCTGAAGCCGGGATAGAAGGAAACCAGCGAAAGGACCTGCTTGCATTATGGAAAAAACTCCAGGCACAAGGATATGCTTACCCACTCGAAGAATCCGATTACGAAGCGATTTTGGATCTGATTTAGAGGATAATTGACAAAAAAAGCGAAGCCGCAATTACTTGCGACTTCGCAAAGGTTGAATAAACCCCCAACATTCAACCCTGTTAGATACAATTATTTTCCTGTAGTTTTCACAGAGGCAAGCCACTCGGAGTATTCCGAAGGGCTTTTGCCAGTAGCTTTTTTAAAGGCACGAAAAAATGTTTGTCGATTGGCAAAACCCACCTCCGACGATAAATCGTAGATATTCCATTTCTGCTGCGGTTCTTTTTCCATTAATTCCACGGCGGCTTGAACCCGATAGGAATTGATAAAGGCATTGAAATTTTTACCCGCTCCGGCATTAATGGCCGATGACAAATAGCGTTCGTTTACACCCACATCTCGCGATGCTTGAGCCAATGAATAATCATGTTGGAGATAAGGCCGCTGACGCTCTACATACCGTAAAAACCTTGCAAAGATTGGATTAAGAACGGGTTCATCGGTAGTTGTCTCCTGATAATTCGGTAAAACATAAGCCTCTGCTTCGTATTGCCTTATTTGCTCGTCACGCAAGACGCGTTGCCTTTTGCGAATAAGGAAGAAGACCAAGAGCGCACCAATGATTTGTGGCAATACCCAATACCAAAGAGGATGAATCTTAGATTCTTCGGAAACGGGAGAAAGCGTAAAATTTAAATCTGGATCGATTGGAGTATCCGATTTGACGGATAAAAGTATTTTTTCCGACGACTGTACCGATTGATACAAATCGTAATACATGGTAAGGATTTCATCTTCAGCAGAAAGCATTTGATTTTGTAAACCGAGCTTGTTTTCCTGCAAGTGGGAGTTACTTTCTCGCGTAAGGTTGTTGCTAGTCGAGGGAAAAACCTGATTCTTATCTTGAGCATCGACACGAATGGCGCCCGTAAGAAACAGGGTGACTATTAATATTGCGAGCAAATTACCGGCAGAGAATAAAAAAGCAGAAGAAACCTGATTTGATTTAGATAGGGAAACTCCGACAAAGGAATTAGCGTCGGATGCTAAAGGTAGAAGATTGTTCTTGGATCTTACCTCTCTTTTATGGTAGAAAATTGAAAAGAATACGCTGGATTGGTACGCTTTCACGGCAAACACACTTTGGGGTTAAACTTATTTCTGTGGTACTTCATGTTCCCTCTATAAATTGACCTTAACTAAAATTTCAAAGCTGATTTTGAACAGAGGGAACATGAGTCCAAATCAGTTATGAAACCGAAACAAGTTTACAAAATGAAGCGATTCATGAGCTACCAAAGGCCCCTATTCATGTATCATGAAAATTTAACACACACAGCTATACTCTTGATTTAAAATTACTTGAATCAACAACGTGTAACAAATTATTTCCTACGCTTATATGCCGAATGAGAAAATCGGTAATAAATTACGTAATGGCCACATGATTTTGAAACCTAACTCTTATGAATTTGAGATGCCTTTTACCGATTGAAAGGAAATATCTCACCCCTAGGGTGGAAATTGATCGAAAATAGCCTTACCATTCACAAGCTCGAACTAGGCCCCAGTGGATGAGATTGGATCTGTTAGTTAATCAACTTTGTCGTGCAGAAAGGGATTTTTTCGCAACTGCACATTTCCTTCATCATCTTCCTGTAGGGAGTAGCGCGAGAATTGGCCGCCTGATTTCGGGCCATCGTCGATTTTTAATCCTTTTCGTTTATAGGCCGGAACCGATTCGAGTTCGTCGGTAAGCTGCGGATTCGTATAATCGAGGCTTGCCTGGGTGTTTGCCAAAGAGTTATCAACCTCGTGATAGGTAGTTGTTGGCCTCGGGTTCATATCCACTTTTTCGTGGTAGGAAGAAGGTGGATTATCCGGCTGAATTTCGGCAGGTTTGCTATCGGCAATTCGTGTGTAGGAGGCCCTGTTTGCTAGGCGAGCTTTAGCCGCTTGCTGCGAATACAAATCGACCACTTCGGGTTTTCGAATTTCGCGAATATAGAGTTCCGGGATTACATCGGCGTTAAAGCCGGTTGCAATAACCGTAACCGCAATATCATCGCCGAGCGATTCGTCGGTTCCATTCCCCCAAATTACATTGGCATTTGAACCGGCACAATCCTGCACAAAGTCGTTTATTTCGGCAATTTCGCCCATGGAGGCTTCTTCCGTACCGCTGGTGATGTGCAGTAGCACATTGGAGGCTCCAAATACATTGTTGTTATTGAGCAAGGGCGAATTGATAGCCTGCGAAATAGCTGCTTGAGCCCGATTAGGACCTGCAGCACGTGCAGAGCCCATGATCGCGACACCACTATTTTTCATGACTGTTTGCACATCGGCAAAATCGACATTGACGTAACCATGAACGGTAATAATTTCAGCGATTCCTTTAGCAGCTACGGTGAGCACATCGTCGGCCCGTGCAAAAGCCTCCGACAAGGTCAAATCGCCGTGTATCTCGCGCAGTTTTTCGTTGTTAATTACCAACAGGGAATCGACATGATCTTTCAAGGCTTTTATCCCTTCGATAGCTTGATTCAGGCGCTTTTGACCTTCGAATCGAAAGGGAATCGTTACGATGCCAACGGTTAAAATCCCTTTCTCGTGAGCTGCTTCGGCAATAATGGGAGCTGCACCTGTACCGGTCCCACCGCCCATTCCGGCTGTTATAAAAACCATGCGTGTTTTGGGGCTTAATACCTGTTCCAGTTCCACTAAACTTTCAACCGCCGACTCTTTCCCTTTCTCTGGGATATTGCCGGCTCCCCGTCCGCCGGTTAGCTCTTTTCCTAACTGCACTTTCACCGGAACCGGCGAATCGAGCAAAGCTTGAATATCGGTATTGGCCACTACAAAATCGACATCTTGTATTCCTTGTCGATACATATGATTCACAGCATTACTGCCTCCTCCCCCAACTCCAATTACTTTTATGATTGATTCACTCATGGTTTTTGTGTTTTAACGTTGTTAAGTCTCATTTTCCGCCTAGTTCTTTTGCCCCCAAACAGGAGAGAACATCCAATTCCAAGAACAGGCAAAATGTGTTTACGGGTGAATCACCCGAATTCACGAATGCCGGCTACTCTTCATCTGCATTAAAAAGCACGTCGAAAGTGGTTTGAATCCAGTTTGCTTTTTTCGTGGCTGCTTGTTCCTCTGAGTTCTCCGTTCGGCGTTTGGCCGCATTTTTTTCCTGAAATTCACGAAGCCGATCTTTTCTCTCCTTCACAGTGCGCTCGGTCACTTCTTTGTATTGAGGATCTTTTTCCTCCGGGAAGAGTAAACGGGGTTCATTCCATTGTTCATCGGGGAGCTGTTGAACCGGATTAATTTCGCGCACCTTCATTTCCAATTCAGGATTATTCGTCACCTCAAAATCGGGCTCGTCGAAGGAAATGGTACCATTTTTTTCCTCGAGGGTAATTACGCTACGACTTTCGAGCTCGGCCTGGTTCGCAAAAATTTCATGAATACTCGATTTTTGAAAGCCGGTAGCAATGATGACAATGCGCACTTCGTCGCCCAAGCTTTCGTCTTTGCCATTTCCCCAAATAATCTGCACATCTTCTTGCACCAACGATTGTACATAATCGGTGATAGCACCCAGTTCGTCGAGCCGAAATTCTTCTTTTCCGCTGGTTACGTTGAGTAGAATATTCTTAGCTCCTTTAATATCGTTGGAATTGAGCAATGGTGAATTGAGCGCTTTTTTAATGGCATTGATGCCGCGATTTTCGCCCGAAGCAGTAGCAGCGCCCATGATCGAGACACCGCTTTTTCGCATCACCGTATTTACATCGGCAAAATCGACGTTTACGTGTCCGTGAACGGTAATTATTTCGGCTATTCCTTTAGCGGCAACCGTAAGTACATCGTCGGCTTTGGAAAAAGCTTCCGATACTTTGAGGTCGCCATGCATTTTTCGCAATTTTTCATTGTTTACGACGAGCAGGGAATCGACGTGTTTTTCCATTTCCTCGATTCCTTTTATTGCCTGGTTGATACGGGTTCGTCCTTCGAATTTAAAAGGCATGGTAACGATTCCCACGGTGAGGATATCGAGTTCGCGGGCGATATCGGCAATTACAGGCGCCGCTCCTGTTCCGGTTCCACCTCCCATACCGGCTGTGATAAACAGCATTTTTGTTTCCTGCGCCAGAATCCGTTTTATTTCCTCCCTGCTTTCCTGAGCAGCTAGTTTCCCTTTCTCCGGATTATTGCCGGCTCCTCGTCCTTCGGTAAGATGCCAGCCGATGTGCAGCTTATTCAGAATCGGGCTGTTTTCGAGGGCTTGTGCATCGGTATTACAAATGAGGAAATCGACATCGACTATTCCCTGGTTAAACATGTGATTGACAGCATTACTGCCTCCTCCACCTACTCCCAGAACTTTTATTCCGGAGGTTGCATTGGAGGTAAATTGAGAATCGATTAACTGGCTGGACATATCCATGGCATTAAGTGTTTTATTCTTCGAGGTCGTCGAAAAAGTTAATTAGGAATTGCTTGGCTTGTTGCAGTTTTTTATTGCTTTCTTTTTTGGATGTTTTCTTCTTGGCGGGCTTCTGTTCAGGCTCTGCCTCAAAGTCCGTATCCATTTGATTTTCGGGTGATTGATCTTTACCGCTTCCATCTTTCACGTGAATATGAGCAATGGCGGCATCGGCTTGATCGTCGGGGAGCATTTCCGATGCTGATTCTTTCAGCAGAGGAGCTTCAAATCCGGTAGCAATGATGGTTACTTTGATCTGATCGTTTAAGCTTAAATCGCGTGCGCTCCCAATGATGAACTGATCGCTGGAGTGGTTGGCTATTTCCTGCACTTGTTTACAGATGCTATCGTATTCGCCCATGAGGATTTCATCTTCGCCGGAGAGAATATTCAGAAGGATGCGTTTTGCATTTTTCATTTCGTGGTAATTGATTAGTGGCGATTGAATCGCATTCTTTACCACTTCCTGCGCTCTGTTTTTACCCGAAGCGTATCCGGTTCCCATCATGGCAAGTTTCGATTGCGTCATAACGGTTTTCACATCGTTGAAATCGACATTCATTTTGCCGTGAATCTTGATAATTTCGACAATCGATTGTGCGGCTACGGAGAGTACTTCGTCGGCTTTTTTGAATGCTTCGGAGAGTTTATAATCGGCATAATTCACCTGCAGCTGATCATTATCGATTACCACGAGGGCATCGACCACATCGCTCAATTCCTTTAATCCTTTTTCAGCATTTTTTCTTCGGTAACCGATTTCGCTGCTGAAAGGAAGAGTGACGATGCCAACGGTGAGGATTCCTTTTTCGCGCAGTGCTTGTGCAATAACCGGAGCCGCTCCGGTTCCGGTTCCTCCGCCCATTCCGGCAGCAATGAACACCATATCGGTAGCGTGTTCGACCAATTGCAAAATATCCGGCAAACTCTCGATGGCAGCTTTTCGTCCTACCTCGGGATTGGTTCCGGCACCTCTTCCACCGGTAAGTTTTTCACCCAGTTGAATTTTAGTGGGCACTAAGGAATCGTTCAGGGCTTGGGCATCGGTATTACAGAGGATAAACTGCACATCTTGGACACCTTTTGCGAACATGTGGTTCACTGCATTGCATCCACCTCCACCTACTCCAAGCACTTTAATCTCGGAGTTATACACCGGAGGAAAGGCGAAATCGAGCAATTCGTCGGGTAAGTATTTTTGATCAGGATTCATGAGCAGGCGTTTCCAGGATATTAGTAATTTTTTTTGCCCATTCGCGGAACAGTCCTCGCTTGGCTGGTTTGACTTCCTCTTCCTCCATTGGCTCCTTCTCTTTGGCTAGCAGCGGTTTAATACGGCCCGAATGCGGATTTTTGAATCCTTTAAGCATTAAGCCCAATGCGGTCGCATAGCGTGGGTTACCGAGTCCTTTCACCTCCGTTTGAATCTGGCTTAAATCGGGAGTTCCCATTCGCACATCGTAGCCAGTTTTCCAATTGATGAGTTCCGGTAAGTGCATGAGCTGAGCACCTCCGCCGGTAATAACGATTCCTGCACCTAGTTTATCGGCAACACCCGATTTTTCGATTTCGAGTAGCACCGCATCGAGGATTTCCTCCATGCGAGCCTGGATGATATGAGCAATATTTCGAAAGCTGATTTCCTTGGGCTTACGTCCGGTTATTCCGGGTATAGACACCACTTTGTTCTCATCGGCTAAGTCGCCCAGCGCCGATCCAAACTTTACTTTCAGTGTTTCGGCCTGACGTTGTAAAATGGAACATCCTTCCTTGATATCGGTGGCAATTACTTGTCCGCCAAAAGGAATAACCGCAGTGTGGCGGATAACGCCATCGTAATAGACAATTAGGTCGGTTGTGCCTCCGCCAAAATCGATCAGTGCTACTCCGGCTTCCTTTTCATCTTCGCTCAATACCGCTTCGGAAGCAGCGAGGGGTTCGAAGATCAGATCGACCAATTCTAATCCGGCCCGATTGATACATTTCTCGATGTTCTGGACCGAAGTTTCCTGTCCGACCAAAATATGGTAGTCGGCTTCGAGCTTTTTACCTGCCATGCCAACCGGGTTTTTCACATCGGGTTCCTGATCGACCGTAAAGCTTTGAGGGATAACATGGATAATGGTTTCGCCCGGACCGATTTTTTGTTTGAACATATCGGCATGTAAGTCCTCTACATCGTCGCGCGTAATCTCATTCTCGGAACGATCGATGTATTTGGAGCAATGATTTTGGAAGGATCGGATGTGTTGGCCGGCAATTCCTGCAAAGACAGCATCGAAGCCCATTTGAGCTTCGGCAAAGAGCTGATCGCTAACTCGTTTG
The DNA here is from genome assembly GCA_937954085.1 of uncultured Bacteroidota bacterium. Taxonomy (GTDB): domain Bacteria; phylum Bacteroidota; class Bacteroidia; order Bacteroidales; family M50B96; genus M50B96. The sequence goes on along the minus strand of CALGAK010000115.1, from coordinate 13,027 downwards.
ATGCCGGCAGCTGCTTCCTCGATATTCACCACCACACCTCGCTTCACCCCTTCGCTGGGAGTAGAAGCCAGTGCAATCACTTCCATTTTACCCTCGTTGGTTTTCTTTCCGGCTATCCCTACGGTAAAACTAGTTCCAACATCGATAGCAGCAATATATTCGGTCTTTGAATTCATGATAATTGATCCTTAATATTTGGTACAAACAACTTGATTTTTATACTTCAGATTTATTAGTCGATAGGTATTCCATCCCGTTTCGCGAAAAGCTTGGGTATAGAGTGCTTCCAGCTTTTTAAACTTCGTTTCGTAATCGTCAATTTCTCCCAGGAGGATGTGGTGTCGGCCAACCCGCGGAATCAGGTAAAACTCCTGCTTTCGGTCAACATAAATTTGTTCTATTTGGGCCTCCCAGACTGGATTTTCTCGAAGAAAGTTACTGAGCTCGAACAGTCCTGTGAGGACGATTGAGTATTTGCTGGTATCGGCAAAATCGTCGGGCAGGGGAATGAATCCCGTTGCGACAGGGACATGTGGCGTATAATTCCCGGAGAAAGGCATTAGCTTCCCGCTTTCGTCGAGATAGGCATTTCGTCCGGATTTAATAATTCGCAAGATGGGGGTTCGTTGTTCCACCTCCACCATCACCTTCCCTGCGTAGGTTTTGTAGGCATCTACTCGTTTAATTGCAGGCTGTCCGGCTAGAAAGTGCTCCAATTGATCGAGTTCGACCGAGCGGAGTTGCATGGTATCGATTCCCGGGTAAAATTGTCTTACTTTCCGAGTAATATCATCGGGGGAGATGAGCGATTTATCCGAATCCACAACCGTTCTTACTTCAATACCACTGACCACTTTTTGCTCTGTTTCCTTGCCAAAACTACCATACGAGAAGACCAGGTACAGTATAATTACTGCCCAAAAGATCAATGCTTTATATCTTCTCGTTTGTTTATTCATGATTTCTTATAGATGAAAAGCTTTTTTCAGTTCCTGCACGATGGGCTCTACTAAGGCATCGATATTTCCGGCCCCCATGGTGATTAATACTTCCAGGTTCGACTGCTTTAAGGTTGCGATTAGCTCCTCGCGAGCAATTACCTGAGCCTTACTTGCATCTAACTGACTCAAGATAAGCTCACTGCTAACACCAGGAATTGGTTCTTCGCGCGCGGGATAAATATCGAGCAAGAAAACCTCGTCGGCTGTGCTAAGAGCGGCTGCAAATTCGCTGGCAAAATCGCGAGTACGGCTATACAAATGAGGCTGAAAAACCAGGCTGATTTTTTTATGGGGATAAAGTTCGCGAACCGAAGCCAGGCTAGCTTGAATCTCGGCAGGATGATGCGCATAATCGTCGATGTAAATCAACTGTGGGGTTTTAATCCGATAATCGAAGCGTCGTTTTACGCCCATAAAACCGGCCAAGGTTTCCCGAACGACCGACTCGGGAATATCGAGTAACCAGGCAACGGAGATCATGGCGAGTGCATTTTCGAGGTTTACCCTTCCAGGAAGGTGAACCTTGCAATCCTTCCAAATTTCGTTATCAGGTAAGTAGATATCTACCCAATAGGCATTTCGTTCAACCCGGACATTCCGGATACTAACATCGGCATTGGGCTCGGAGCCGTAAGTAATCAAATCGATTTCCGGATCGGCTTCAAAATAGTCGGCCACCGATTGATGCACCACCAAGGCCCCATCGGCTTTTATTTGTCGGACAAAATCCTGAAAAGCAGCTTTCACATCCGACCAATGTCCGTACACATCGAGGTGGTCGGCATCGAGGCTTGTTACCACGGCTATGTTTGGGAAGAGTTGTAGAAAGGAACGGTCGAATTCATCGGCTTCAGCTAACACCCAATTGCTTCCAGGGTTAAGCACCAGATTGCTGTTAAAATTTCGGGCAATTCCCCCGATGAAGGCATGAAAAGGGATTTCCGTGAGGGAGAGTAAGTAAGCGATGTATGAAGAAACCGATGTTTTTCCGTGACTCCCGGCTACCGCAATGCCGAAACGCGGATTGACAATGGCTCCGAGCACTTCCGCCCGTTTTTTCATAGTAAAACCTGCTTCGGCAAAAAAGATTCGTTGTGGATGATGTTTAGGTACAGCCGGAGTAAAAACGACGCGGGTGTGTTTTGCATCGCGAAAAGTTGCCGGAATAGCCTCGGCAGCAGCATCGTAGACTACTTGTACCCCTAGCTTCTCGAGGTGTTTACACCGATCTGAAGCTTCGCGATCGTAGCCTGCCACCTGGTATCCTTCCGATAAAAAATACTCGGCCAGGGAACTCATTCCGATACCGCCAATACCTAAAAAATAGAGGTGAGTAAAAGTTTTCATGCTAAAGTTCGAGGGATAAGTTTAAGTACTTCGTTCGCTATTTGATTGGCTGCATCGGGCAGAGCAAGCTTTTTCATTTCGTTGCCCATGGCCTTACGTTCAGCCTCATTCTCTAATAATTCTAGTGCTTCCGGCAGAAGTTTTTCAGAGGCTTCGGCATCGGGGATCATCCGAGCTGCGAGGAGATTGCTCAGAGCGAGCGCATTTTGTGTTTGATGATCTTCGGCTACATTGGGCGAAGGGACCAGAATGGTTGCTTTCCCCACCAGACAAAGTTCGGAGATAGTACCTGCTCCGGCTCTCGAAATGATCACATCGGCTGCTGCGTATGCATAATCCATTCGTTGAATAAAATCGAGTAAAACCACATTATCCAATTCCATTGCTTCGACCTTTGGTTTAAGTTCGTCGAGGTATAATTTACCGCATTGCCACACCAGGAAAATTTCCTGGTTCCGAATGCTTTCCAACTGATTCAGGATAGCTTGATTAATGCTCCTGGCTCCGAGACTTCCACCCAAAACCAAGATTACTTTTTGTTCCTTTTTGATTCCCCATTGTAATTTGGCATTACCGAAAAGATGTTGCGTCGATTTGAGGTTGGGACGAACCGGATTACCCGTGAGAATGAGCTTTTCTTTTGGAAAGAATCGCTCCATATTTTGATAGGCTACACAAATCGTACTCGCCTTATTTTTTAGCAGTTTATTGGTTATACCCGGATAGGAATTCTGTTCCTGGATTAAGCAAGGGATTCCAGATCGAGCAGCCATATACAGCAAAGCACCACTGGCATAGCCTCCTACACCTACGGCTGCATCGGGTTTAAAATCGCGGATTATTCGTTTCGCTTTCCATAGACTACGAAGCAGGCGAAACGGAAAAGCCAGGTTTTGTTTACTCAAACTGCGTTGAAATCCGGTAATGGGAAGGCCAATTATGGCGAATCCGGCGGCCGGAACTTTTTCCATTTCCATTTTACCCAATGCCCCTACGAAGAGAATCTGAATTGACGAATCCTTATCGCGTAAAGCTTGGGCAATGGAGATAGCCGGGAAAATATGCCCGCCTGTTCCTCCTCCGGAAATGATTATTTTATAGGGTTGTTGTTCCATAATTAAGCAGTTTTAGGATTTACGAGCGAGTGCGCCCCCACATTCAGGATAATGCCTATAGCAACGCTGGTGAACAAGATCGACGAACCACCCATACTAATAAAAGGTAGCGGTTGACCCGTAACCGGCATCAGATTGGTACAAACCGCCATGTTAATGATGGCCTGAATGATTATCCCCAGGGAAAGACCCATAACCATTAGGCTACCAAGGAAATGCTTGCTTTGGCGGGCAATAATTACGGCCCTTGCCAGTAGCATGAAATACAAGATTATCACCATCACCCAACCAAAAACACCCCACTCTTCGACAATGATTGCGAAGGCAAAATCGGAATAAGGATGAGGCAAAATGTTTCGTTGGGTGCTGTGCCCAGGACCTTTCCCGAAAGGAAAGCCGGTAGCGATAGCAATTTGGGATTGGTTCGATTGAAAATTCTTTTCGGAATCGACCGTATCACCCATTCCTAAGAAGGTTTCTATACGACTCGACCAGGTCGAAACCCGGCTATTCGGATAAACAGCCTCGATAACCTGCGTGGTACCAAAAAAGAAGAGCCCAGAAACTACGACAACGAGGATGAGCGAATACCATTTTACGCCAGCTATGAAGAGCATCAATAAAATAGTGGTGGTAAGAAGAAGCGCAGTGGAAAGGTCGGCCATCATGATGAGGATGTCCACGACAAACAGCATCCCCAGAATCGGGAATAAGACTTTAGTTGGGTTATTAATATCCTTTTCATGGCGTGCCAGGAGGCTCGCTGTGAAAATGACCATGGCAATTTTAGCAAAATCGGAGGTTTGGAAACTGATCCCCAGGATAGGCAGCGAACGAACGGCACTATTCAGATTTTGTCCGAATAGGAGGGTAAGAATCAACAAGATAATCGCTAATCCGAGAATAACAGGAGCTATTCGGGCATACAATTTAAAAGGGATCCGATGCACGATCACAATAGCGGCAAGCCCAACAGCCAGCAAACCAAAGTGCTTCACAAAAGGCATGAGGTAGCTATTGCTTTTGTAGGCCAGAGTGCTTATCGAGGTAAAAACGATAGGCAGGGAGAAAAGCATGAGTGCTATTACAACCGTTAATAAAATTCGATCACCTTTAAAAATTGCGGGCATGATTGGTTGATTTGTAAGTGATTATAAGTCGCGAACAGCTTTTTTAAATGCTCTACCGCGTGCTTCGTAATTATCGAACAAGTCGAAGCTGGCGCATGCCGGCGAAAGCAGCACATGGTCGCCTTTTTTCCCGAATGAATAAGCTAGGTTTACTGCCTCCTCCATCGAATGGGTATCGGCAATTACCTCCACTTTATCGGAAAAGGCATCGAGAAGTTTCGCATTATCGGTCCCTAAACAAATAATGGCTTTAACCTTTTGTTTAACCAGGTCGAATAGCTCGGAGTAATCGTTGCCTTTATCCACGCCCCCTACAATCCAAATGGTGGGAGCCGACATGCTTTCGAGCGCATACCAAGTGGCATTCACATTGGTTGCTTTCGAATCGTTAATAAACTGAATGCCATGGATTTTGAGGAAATACTCCAAGCGATGTTCAACTCCTTGAAAATCGGATAAGCTTTCGCGAATAATTTCTTTTCGAATTTTCAGAACATTCCCGGCAATAGCAGCAGCCATGGAGTTGTAGGCATTGTGTTTCCCTTGTAGGGCTAGGTCATAAATGGTCATATTGAATAGCTTATGTTCGATAGTTACTTCTAGTTGATTTTCATTAATACAGGCGGTGGTTTCTTTGGATGCATCGAAGCTGAAACCAAACATCCGAAGGGGCTTATTATGATGATGAACCCATTCGTTTATTAGCGGATCGTCGGCGTTATAGATAAATACATCGGACTCTTCCTGATTTTGGCAAATTCGGAATTTCGATGCCGCATAGCGCTCAAACTGATAGTGATAGCGGTCGAGATGATCGGGTGTGATATTCAGTAAGACACTGATATACGGGCGAAAACCCTGAATACGGTCGAGTTGGAAAGAGCTTAGTTCCAGCACCCAATAATCGTAATCCTGCGAGCAAAGCTGCGCTGCCCAGGAATGTCCAACATTGCCGGCTAAACCCACAGATAATCCGGCTTTTTGCAACAAGTGATAAATAAGATGAGTAGTGGTTGTTTTACCGTTACTGCCGGTGATTGCAATGGCTTTTCCTTTAGCATGGCGAAAGGCAAATTCGATTTCGTCGATAATGGAAATTCCAATCTCGCGTGCCTTTTGGAGTAAAGGAAGGGTATCGGGAATACCCGGACTAACGATCCATTCCTTCGCTTCGAGGAGCATCTTTTCGCTGTGTCCGTTCTCTTCGAATTCAATGGCAGCCTCCTGCAAACGAGCTTTATAGGCAGCCTTCAAACTTCCCTTTTCCGAAAGAAAAACAGCCAAACCTAGCTTCTTAGCCAGCAAAGCGGCACCTGAGCCACTCTCTCCTCCTCCTAAAACTGCCAATTGAATACTCATTTTAACGAATTTTGAGGGTTACAATGGTTAGCACGGCCAGCAGGATTCCCACAATCCAGAATCGGGTTACGATTTTAGGTTCAGGATAGCCCTTCTTCTGATAATGATGATGCAGCGGAGCCATGAGGAAAATGCGACGTCCTGCACCAAATCGCTTTTTGGTATACTTGAAATAACTCACCTGCATGACCACCGAAAGATTCTCCACGAGGAAGATTCCGCAAAGGATTGGGATCAATAATTCTTTATGAATGATGATGGCAATTACCGAAATGATTCCACCAATGGTAAGACTTCCGGTATCGCCCATAAAGACCTGAGCCGGGTAAGAGTTATACCAGAGGAAACCCACCGTGGCTCCGATAAAAGCGGCGAGGAAAATCACCAGCTCACCTGTATCGGGGATGTACATGATGTTCAGGTAATCGGCATACACCATATTACCCGACACATAGGCCAGGATTCCGAGTGTTGCGCCAATAATGGCAGAACTGCCGGTGGCCAGCCCATCCAATCCGTCGGTAAGATTAGCTCCATTGGAAACCGCCGTGATAATGAAAATGGTTATGAGGATGAACACAATCCAGCCCCAGGTTTGCGCTGAATCGCCTAAAAAACGAACCACATCGGCATAGTCGAACTCATTGTTTTTAAGAAAGGGAATGGTGGTTTTGGTCGATTTGATTTCTTCTCCCCATACCGCCTCGGTGGTGACCGAAGTAGTTTGATTCTGAGCAGTAACCACCGTAGTTGTTTCGCTGGGGCTGATTTTTTGTCGGATTACTGCATCATCACTCGTGTAAAGGATAATGCCGACCATGAGTCCGAGGCCAACCTGACCAATTAATTTGGTTCTACCTTGTAAGCCCTCTTTGTTCTTTTTAAAGACTTTGATATAATCGTCGATAAACCCGATTAATCCCAACCAAACCGTGGTTAGAATCATGAGCAGGATATAAATATTGGAAAGCTTAGCAAACAAGAGAGTTGGAATGAGGATGGAAGCAATGATGATGATTCCTCCCATGGTGGGTGTCCCTTTTTTGGCCATTTGACCGGCAAGATCCAAATCGCGAATGGTTTCTCCGATTTGTTTCAACTGCAGATAGGCAATGATTCGTTTCCCGATGAGCAGAGAAACAGCCAGGGAGGTAATAACCGCCATAGCCGACCGAAAAGAAATGTAGTTAAACAGCCCTGCTCCCGGAAAATTGATGTCGTTTAAATAATCAAACAGATAGTATAGCATGATGCAGTTTTGATTTAATTGAGTTGATCCTTAATGAGTTCGTCCACCACTTCGCGATCGTCGAAATGATAGCGTACTCCTTTTATCTCCTGATAGGTTTCGTGACCTTTACCGGCTATCAGCACGATATCGGCAGGTTGTGCGAGCATTAGGGCAGCTTTAATTGCCTCGGCCCTATCGGTGATGGTGATGGTTTTACCTCGCTCTTTCTGGATTAGATGAGCCTTCATATCTTCTATAATGCTGAAAGGATTTTCGCTTCGAGGGTTATCCGATGTAAAAAACACCCGGGAGCTGCGATCAATGGCGATTTTACCCATCACCGGACGCTTTTCTCGGTCGCGGTCGCCACCAGCCCCCACTACGGTGAGAATTTGTCCTTTCCCATCGTTCACTTTGATAATGGCATCGAGCACTTGTTTGAGCGCATCGGGTGTATGCGCATAATCGATAATTACTTTTACTCCTTTTGGAGTGATAATGGTTTCGAAGCGGCCGCTCACGTGTTTTAAGCGACTCATTCCGGTAAGGGCCTCTTCTTTCGGAAAATCCCACTCGCGAAGCAAGGCGTACACTCCCATCAGGTTGTAAGCATTGAAATGACCCACCAATCGGATATGCACCTCTTCCCCATCGATGTGTAGCGTCATTCCGTGCATCCCCATTTCGATCATCCTGGCTCGGTAATCGGCCATGTTTGTCAAGGAATAACTCACTTTCTTCGCACGAGTATTTTGAACCATCACGGTTCCATGCCGATCGTCGGCATTGTAAATAGCAAGGGCATCTTTCTTCAATCCATCGAAGAAGGATTTTTTCACTTTTAAATACTCGGCAAAGCTTCCGTGATAATCGAGGTGATCGTGGGTTAGATTGGTAAACATAGCGGCATCGAAATCGAGTCCGATAATTCGTCCTTGATGGATTGCATGCGAACTCACCTCCATGAAACAGTACTCGCAACCTTCGTTTACCATCTCGTTCATCAAAGCGTTGAGCCGGACCACATCGGGGGTTGTGTGAGTTGAGCTAAGCTTCTTATCGCCAATACGATAAACAACGGTCGAGATGAGTCCGACCTTTATTCCCATACCCGAAAAAAAATCGTAGAGCAGGGTAACGCTCGTTGTTTTTCCGTTGGTTCCGGTTATGCCCACAAGCTTCAATTTCGACGACGGATAATCGTAGAAAGCGGCAGCGATATTTGCCATGGCGACCTGGGGTTCTTCCACCAGCACATAGGCAATTCCCGGTTGAGTTTGAGCTGGAAGCTCGCTGCACATCACGGCAACAGCGCCGGCCTGGACGGCCTTACCAATAAACTGGTGACCATCGGCACTCACTCCTTTTAAGGCGAAGAATAAGCTATTCGCCGTTACGTCGCGCGAATCGATCGCCAGGTGCTCAATGCCTGGTTCCGGACCATCCAAAACGAGTTGGTGACTTACGTTAGTTAGAAGCGAGTTCAGTTGTTTCATCATGCCATCCTGGTTTAACTTAATATCAATTTTACTTGCATTCCGCGCCGGTAAGGCGTTTGAGCTTCCGGAATCTGACGTCTCACTCTACCGTAGCCCTCAATACTTACCCGTAATCCTTTGTTTTCCAATAAATAGAGTGCATCTTTCAGCCCCATCCCCATCACATTGGGAAGTAAGTTTTCGTCGGAGATGACCCGTTCTTTCATGGCAACCCGACTTGGCTGAGAGAAGGTCGAAACCCAGTCCCCGCCCGCTAGCGCATCTTCGTTAGGAATATCAAAGGCATCGAAAATGCGCTCCAGATGTGGATAGTATCCATCGGCTGAAACCGGAGCCTCATAGACCACGGGTAAGGAGGCCCTTTCGGCAGAAACATCGAAATCGTATGCCATAACGTAATCGGAAATCTCTTTGAAAACCCCACCGGCCAGCACATTTCCGTAGATTACCCCCGAAAGAGGGCGATTAATGACCACGATGCAGGAATACTTTGGATTTTCGGCGGGGAAATACCCCACGAACGAAGCTTGGTAAGTTTTTCGATTATATCCGGTTGTACCGGAGGCAACCTGAGCGGTACCAGTTTTTCCGGCAATGCGATAACGCGGATTATCCAAATTGTAGGCTGTTCCCCGCAGGGGTTTATCCACACGTTTTCCATTTTCGTCGAGATACCATCCTTTGTCCACGACCGATTCAAGCAGTAAACGCGCCTTTTTAAGCGTAGAGCGCGAGCAAACCGATCGTTGTAGAACATCCGGTTGAAATTCTTTAACCAGCTTTCCATCGCGCGACAGTCCGGAGACGAAACGTGGTTTAACCATCTTACCATCGTTGGCAATCGCGTTATAAAAAGCCAGTATTTGTAGAGGTGTTAAGGTGAGTTCATAGCCGTAGCTGAGCTGAGCGAGCGACCCCTGCCACCAAAATTTATCTTCGGGCGTTCGAATGTAAGGAGCTGGTTCACCGGGTATTTCGAGTTGCAAGGGTTCATGCAAACCCATTTGTTTGAGTCGGTCGATGAATTGTTCCGGTTCTTTCTCGTAGTATTTCAATACAGTTTTTACGACTCCGATATTCGACGATACTTTGAACGCTTCCTCGAGGCTAAGCAAACCGTATCCATCTTCTTTGGTGTCGCGAATTTGACGATCGTATACCTCCCAAATCCCTGTTCCGGCATCGACTGTATCGTCGAGTTCGATATAGCCATCCTCCAGTAAAGCAATAAAACTGGGCAGTTTGATGGTTGAACCGGGTTCGGTCGATTCACCTACGGCATAGTTATAGAACTCGAGGTAATCGCCAAGGGTATCGGTTAAGTTGGCAATAGCCAGGATGTTACCGGTTTGCACTTCCATCAGCACTGCCGAGCCATGATGGACCCGATGCCGTTTCATTTGGCGCTTTAAGGCTTCGTGGGTGATATCTTGAAGCTGAACATCGATGGTGGTTATAAGATCGTATCCTGCCTCAGGCTGAATCGAGAAGTTCTCATCGCGCGGAATCCAAATCCCTCCTGGCAGTTTTTGCTTTATCACCTCGCCGGGTTTACCCCGGAGCTCCGTATGATAAGCTGCTTCAATTCCGACATTCCCAATTTCCTTCTCGTTTAAGGTTCCTAGCGTTCTCGAAGCCAAATGTTTGAAGGGTTTTACCCTCCGCATGTTCGAATTGGCAACCAATCCGGTTTTAAACTTCCCATCGCGTAAAATGGGTAAGGATTTAATGTGATTATATTCCAAATCGTTGTAATTGCCGGGAAAATAGAATTGTTCCTTGCGTTTATAGCGAGCTATTAATTCCGCTTTAATTTGATAGGGAGAGAAACCGGGAACAAAGGAGACAAGCGCACGGCATAGCGAATCGAGACGAGCTTCGTTCGAATTGGAAAGGATTCCGTTTCGGTCGAGGTAATTTTTCCAACCCGGGGTACGTAAATCGATGGTGAGTCGATAAATGGGGATGGAGGTTACGAGAATCTCCCCATTTTTACTAAGGATTTCACCTCTTTTGGGCAATTCCTCCACTTGGCGAATAGTTTCGGAGTAACGCTGTTTCCAGTATTCTAACTGAAAGATTTGGATATAAAGAACCTTACCGACCACAGCCAGCAAAACGCCAATCACCAGAATCAACACCACGTTAATTCGGAACCGCAAAGCGTTTTTATGTCCTCCATCCGTGTTAGTCATCGAGGGTAATTTTTTTGGGTGGTTCTTGCAAAGGATGTAGACCGAGGTTTTTCTCCTGCACTAAATTTTTGATATGAGATTGCCGTTTTTGGTCGAGTAAGTCGGAATTGATTAGGATCCATTCCGCACGCGTATCTTTGAGTTCTTTTTGCACTCGAATAAGGTCGGCCAGCACGCTCTCGGCATGGTATCGGTTACCGATGTACACGATAATAAGAAAGACGAGCGTAACGATATAGGGAAGTTGATTTTTCACTTCGCTCCGTGTGAAAATACTTCCATTGAGGATGCTTATGAGGATATTGCTACGCTTTTCCTCCTTTGGTCCGGTGGTTTCGTTATGCTCCTTCATCGTTTCTGAGCGATTCGAAGTTTTGCACTACGAGCCCGGTTATTTCGGGCAATTTCTTCCTCGGAGGGTTGGATTACTTTTCGGTTAATGGCTTCGAGGGGAGATAAGACATTCCCATAGAAATCGGTTTCGGTATGCCCTTCGAAGTTTCCACTTCGGATAAAATTTTTGACCAAGCGGTCCTCCAAACTATGGTAAGTGATAATGGCCAAGCGTCCGCCGGGGCGAAGCAGGTTAACGCTATGCATCAAGAGGTCTTTTAGGGCAGGCAATTCCTGGTTCACCTCCATGCGCAGAGCCTGAAAAACTTTAGCCAGGTACTTATTCTCCAGGCGTTTAGGAACGAGCGACTGAATAGCCTCGATAAAATCGGCGATGGTATCGAATGGTTTTACTTTACGACGTTCTTCGATGATTTTCACCAGTTTACCCGTATTTTCTACTTCGCCGTATTGTTTGAAGATGGGGTGTAAGAGTGAGGCAGGATATTCGTTGAGGACGGTAGCTGCTGTAATCGATGCATGTTTATTCATGCGCATATCGAGCGGTCCGTCGAATCGGATGGAGAAGCCCCGTTCGGCCTCATCGAAGTGATGGGAGCTCACACCGAGGTCGGCTAGGATCCCGTCGATATGATTAATATTCAGGAAGTGGAGAAATTGGCGGATGTATTTAAAGTTATGCTGAACGAAGAGGAGGTTTGGATGTTCCCGCAGGTTTGTGAGTGCATCGGCGTCCTGATCGAAAGCGATTAGCTTTCCGTTGGTAAGTTTTTCGAGGATAGCGTATGAATGTCCACCACTCCCGAAGGTAGCATCTACATAGATTCCATTGGGGTCGATAGCGAGTGCATCGATTGATTCATTGAGCAGTGCAGGTACGTGGTATGCGGTCATTCTAAACTGGTTTAACTATGCTTTACGAGTGGAATTTTCCACGAATGACCGGGCGGATTACTCTTTGCCCGGCGAAGTTGCCCCGGTAATGACTTTGAAATTGATGTCTTTGTCATTTACCTGATCGTATTGCTCTTTATCCCAGATCTCGATGGTTCGGACCTGTCCGGCGATGACCACTTCCTTATCGACACCGATCATTTTAAGGAATCGATTTGGGATGGTCATTCGTCCGTTTTCGGCCAGATGAATTTCAAAGACGTTTTTATTTTTTTCCCGGAGGATAGATTCATGTTCTCCGTTGAAGGGGTCTGCGTTAGCTTCGAGGAGTTCATGTTCTTTGAGGAATTCGTCTTCGAGATAGAGTTTAAGGCAATTGGCGAAGTGCGATTTTCTGGCAATGAAGGTATCCATCCCGGCCTTATCCATCTTTTTTTTGAAGGAGGCTGGCAGCACGATTCTTCCCTTTTCATCGACTTTTGCTGGGAAATCACCTATGAATGCTATACTCATACTAATGCCTGTTTCGCTCAGGTAAAAATAGAACATTTTACACAATCTGACACTTTCCTACCCTTTATTCCACCCTCTGTCAGACAATGACACAAATATACCTGTTAATAAAATACCGCACAAGTGTTAATAAGATTTTAATAACCCAATCGCATAAAACACAAACACCTAAACAACAATTACTTACTATCAACATCAGACTGACAAACAACTGTTGATAAATCGCTTACGATGGTGAACGATTAACGGTGAACGATGAACAGTGAACAGTGAACAGTGAATGTCGGAGCGGAGCGGAGATCCCGGTGGCGGAGCAAATCGGTGAACGGTGAATGGTGAACAGTGGAACGTCGGAGCGCAGCGGAGATCCCGGTGGCGGAGCCTATCGG
>CALGAK010000114.1 GCA_937954085.1 uncultured Bacteroidota bacterium | reverse complement strand
GGCGAAAGCCAGCAACAACGAACTGCCGCGCGACTCATGGCGCGTGGCAATCATTCTAGTTTATTCTTCCGTTTCCCATTTAAGCACATTTCCCAGGTCGTAGGTTATGCCGGCAGAAAAATGAAGATAAATCAATTGATTAAGGGAACGGTTGGCTGCAATATCGAATTTCTCCTGTGGATTGTTATTTAAGTCGGCCCGAATACCGGCTAAAATTTTAAAGGACATATCGCGATCGATGCGGAAGGTGAATCCGGTTCGAGCCATCACACTAAGCACTCCGTACGACATCTGTTGATTGGCATAACCCGGTCCATCCCACACCCGCTCGAATGCTTCGGGTCCATCGGGAGTGCTGTACCATTCATACTCCTTAATCGTTCCTTGCATCGAGTTGTAAACCATCCAACCCAAAGCAGGACCAGCGCTTAGAAAGTATTGAATTCGATTTCCTGTTTCGTATTCCATTAAGTACGACACGAAGAGCTGATTAAAATGAACGCTTAGGTCGGAATTTCCCCAAGTGTTATTTTCCTCCCATTCCGAGCGAAAGTCGAAGGCCGATAGGCTATAATCGAGCCCGAAAACATTACTGACTCCCCGATCGTTGGTATATTTCAGTTCGCCGCCCAAGACAGCTCCGCCCTTGTAATCGAATTGGGCAAGTAGATGAGTGTCATCTACCTGCGTCGTGTTGTAAATATTGTGCAAGTAGCCACCATGCACGCTAAGAATTTGTTGAGAAAAGCTATTTAAACTCCAAAGAAAGAGCGCTAAAAAGAGTACAAGGTTTTTCATAGTTTTCGGATCTTAATACAACTCACCTGTTAAAGATAAGTTTTCCCGAATTACAAAACGGTTAGCTTGGTAAAAATATGATTTGATAGGTAGAGTTTAAGCTTTTTCGTAATATCGGGCATTCTTAATACGATAGTTTTTACCCAACTAAAACGCTTGCCTTATGGGGTTATTTCGATGGATGCTCTTCCTTGTTTCTGTGATTTTTTTAAGTAATTGCCAACAAGCCAATCGGCCAGAATACACCAAGTTGATGGGCTTAGCCCAAGGCACTACCTGGCAGATAACCTACGAGGGAAGTGAAAATCGTAAAGGAGCTATCGACTCTCTTTTGCTTGCTTTCGATATGAGTTTATCTACGTATCGAAAGGACTCCAGAATAACGGCTTTGAACGAGAATACCAGTTCGGAGATGGATGCTTTGCTTCAGGAGGTGGTAGAAACAGGGATTCGGATTTGCCAGGAAACCGAAGGAGCTTTCGATATGACAGTCGCCCCGGTCGTAAATGCTTGGGGTTTTGGATTTAAAAACAAAGAAACAATCACTCCGGAATTAGTCGATAGCCTGCTTCAGTTTACAGGTTGCGGTCAGATTTCGATTAATGGGAATCAACTGGTCAAAGCATCCGATGCGGTACTGTTGAATGTTAATGCTATTGCTCAAGGCTATTCGGTCGATGTGGTAGCTCGTTTCCTCGAGCAAGAAGGAATTCACAACTACATGGTCGAAATTGGGGGTGAAATAAAAACCAAGGGTACTAATCCGGATGGAAAGAAATGGCAAATTGGACTCAATAAACCCATCGATGATAGCTTGAGTGTGAAAAGTGAAATACAAACGGTTTTATCCTTAACCGATTTAGCGCTGGCCACCTCCGGTAATTATCGAAAATTTTACATTGAAAATGGGGTAAAATATTCGCACACCATTGATCCCCGAACGGGTTACCCGGTGGAACACAGTCTCCTAAGTGCAACGGTGGTAGGCAAAAGCGGAATGGAAGCCGATGCCTTGGCTACGGCATTTATGGTCATGGGAAAAGAAAAAGCCCTGAAGTTTCTGGAAACTCGTCCTCATATTCAGGCATACTTTATAAGCGAAGATTCCTTTGGGAACTATGAGATTGACTACACCCCCGGTTTTGAAGCGCTATTTAGAGCCGATTAATCGAACTGTTTTAATCCTTAGGATAAGTCTTTTGAAAGAAGCGGAGGTAGCGGTCAATGTCCTTGTCGGTAAAGAAAGTGGTGAAGTTATCGGTATGAATCACAAAATGCTGGTAATTCATTTTCGATAGTTCTTCAAAAAAGCTTTGATTCACCTCAATCGTTTTGAAGTAATCCATTCCGGCTTTAGCATTGTCGAAGCTCTTCACAGTTACGATTTGGTAATCGTCGTTCAAAATCACACTGCTAACTTTAAGCTGATTAAGCGAAAAGAATTCCAGGTTAAAATTGGATAGCTCGTATTTAACTCGGTTTACGTCGGTGCTTTTGTTCGGAACCGCCACAACATAAGTGTGAGTGGCCTTATTATTCACTTGATAGATTTCCGGCTCTTCCTTTACTTCTTCTTTCTTTTGTTCTTCGGCAAAAGAGGCTACCCGCTCTTTCAACGATTCTTCTTGAGCCAAACGGTTCATAATCTCTTGTGCTGGTTTTTTAACTTCGCTTTTCGGATGATTGACCAAAATGTCTTCTAATCCGGCTATTAAATCATCCACCTTGCCGAGCTCTCCATGCGAGAGGGCTTTCATGTATTTGAATTGAGCCAGGTATTCGGAATCGCGGTAAATTGCGATGGCCGATTCAGCATTCTTGATAACGGTCTTAAAGTCTTTGTTTTGATAGGAGCGAAAGGTCGATTCGTAAAGCGCTCGAGCTTTTTCCGCTTTGCTAGCTAAATCCTGCAAATAATTCGGATTCGTAAACATTTGAGTGTAATTACTCTCAGGGTACTCGTTAATGATCTTGGTTTTGTAACGATTGGCATTCACTTCGTCTTCCTTTTCGCGGAAGAGTTTATACAGATTGTAATAAGTGTATAGCGTCACTTCCGACTGAGGGAAGCGCTGGAGCAGTGCTTCATAATTCTGAACTGCCTCGTCGAGGTTCTCTAAATCTTCGTAATAAACCGCCCCTGCTCGAAAATAGGCATTCATGATGCGGTCGTCCGATAGGGCTATGAGGGAATCGGTAAAAGGAATGTCAACCAAGTAGTATTCTTTGGTTTTATTATCCGTCGGACGTTTAATCTTAGTAGAGTCACCATTTTCGGCTAAAGCTTCTTCTTCCTCGCTGCCAAAAAGAACCACTTCTTTGCTCTTTCTGCGCCAATGATCTTCCAGTTTTCTGCGGCCATAGAGTCGAACGAATTCATTTTGCCCGAAACTGATTGCGGTTGGATTATAGAAGTACCAACCTCCGCCAGCAGCAAGGTTTCGGTTACGAGGGTCGCGCTGATTGAACTTAGCCTGAGCTGCGTTTGCCATGGCCATTCTTTCTTCTTCTTCTTTGCGTTTTTCCTCGGCAACCACATCGGCAATTAGTTTTTTAATGAGGGCATCGAGTTCTTTTTCCGGCATGGCAGCCAACCGTTGCATGCTGTCTTCGTAATGAATAATATTCAGGTTTTCAACGAGTTTTGTAAGGCTTCGTGCCCGCTGGTCTACCTCGTCGAACTCGGGCAAATTCGTATCGATGAAGTATAGGGTCGAATCGTAGTACACTTGCGATTCGATGTAGTTGGGTTGGTTGTAGTAAATTTTTGCCAATGCATGAAAAGAAGCAGCTTTCTGATTATTATTCACAAGGCTGTTCTCTGCCGATAACTTGTAATATTCAATTGCTTTGTCGAGGTTTCCTTGTTTTATTTCAATCTCAGCGAGGGCAAAGTAAATCTGATCGCGGTATTCGTAATTTTTTTCATCCTCCAGCATTTTTCCCAAGTCGGTTATCAGATCTTTTGCTCCTCCATAACGGGTGCTAAAGGAACTTGCCCGGCGAATTTTGGCGCTGAAAACCATGTCGTACGATGGATTGGCCTTAATTACTTTGGTGTATAGCTCCGAAGCGTTGGGATAATCTTCTTGCATTTGGAAGATTTGCGCCAGGATAAATTGCAAACGAACCCGTTCCTTTTTTTTGCGGCTGTGTTCGATTGCTTTTTTCATCCAGGGGATGGCTTCTTCGTACTTATCTTGTTGAATATAATAATCGGCATAGGTAGCGAATAAATCCGATTTCAATTTTTTGGGGAATTTGCGGTCGTTCTCGAGTAAATCGAGGTTCTCTCGGGCCGATGTGAAATCGTCGGCCACAATATATGCCTTGGCTTTATAAAGGTATCCTTCGAAGGTAAGATCGGTTTGAGGGTATTCCCGGATAAGGTAATCGAGGTTCTCGTGAGCTTGCTGGAAATCGTGCTTGTAAAAATGGGCTTTCCCCATGAGCAGATACCCATCGTCGATCATGTCGTTGAATTCCTTCTTCGCATGAAACTCCCGCTCTTTCTTGCTCATTCTCCCTTTTTTTCGCTTGGGCTTTACCGTGATGGAATGCATCTTAATCATTTTTGATGCTTTGCGAATGGCTTTGTCCATGTCGGGATAGACCATTTTCGAATTCGCTTCATTCCCGTATCGGAAAATGTCGAGGATCCTCGAATAATCGTCTTCGTACGAACTTTCGAGTCGGGTTACTCCATTGCGAAAAGCTTCCCGACCATTATAATACACGTTGTAATAAGAAGTGAGAAAATGATAATTACGACTTAGCATGGTATTCCGCTCCGTGGAGCAGGATACCAGTAAGAGCAGCAAAATGAATGAGCCCAGGTAGGTATATTTTATCCTCGTCAAAATCAATTTTTATTGGCTATCTACTAAACAGTACAGTCGCAAAATTATTTTATTATTCCGTTTGTGCAGCAATATTTTCGCTTTGATTCCAATCAAAGATTTACCTTGAATGTTGGCAACTGATTGGAATCAACTTTCACTCAGCAGGCTGATCGCTTTTCTTCGCAAATTGCTCCTCCTTCTCCATGCATTTTCTACCGATCATGCCTGAAAAAGATACCACGTGAATCGCTCAATTCCATCGAAGGGATAAGGGTGATTTTTTGAACTTAATTATTTGTTAATCTGGTGCTATGTGTTTGTCTATGAGGTGATAGAACCATACCTCTATGAGGGATAGGCGGGCAGTCCCAGTTTTTTTTGGAATACCCCTCGTTTTTCACTATATTCGGATTCGTTATTAAAAAATGCTAAACAATTGATTATCAGAAGTTAAATTGATTGCTTGGTGTTCCTGTTGAACTTTAAAGTGTTAAAATGATGAAGTATCAAACATACACCTTACACAATTTTCGTCAAATCCCCCAAGTTTCCCTTCTTAGCCAAGAAGAAATTCGCGACATTGAGGTTGTTGGACGGGTGTTACCATTTAAGACCAACAATTATGTGGTCGATCAGCTCATTGATTGGGACCATTTTCAGAAAGATCCAATGTATATCTTAACCTTCCCGCAGCGTGGAATGCTCTCTGAAAAAGATTACCACGCCGTAGATCGCTTGCTCGACGATCCCGACCAACAAGAGGAATTGAAGCGGGTGGTTCACCAAATTCGGATGAGTTTAAACCCGCATCCTGCCGGACAGCGGGAGCATAATATGCCGGAACTCGATGGGGAGAAATTACCGGGCCTGCAGCACAAGTATCATGAAACAGCCGTATTTTTTCCTTCGCAGGGTCAGACTTGCCATGCTTACTGTACTTTTTGTTTTCGTTGGCCCCAGTTTACGGGCATTAACGAATACAAATTTGCGATGAAGGAAGGGGAGAAGTTGGTTCGCTACATTCAGGAGCATCCTGAAATCAGCGATTTGCTCATTACAGGCGGCGACCCCATGACCATGAAATCTTCCATTTTTGCACGATATATCGATGCACTTATCGAGGCTAAGATTCCTCATCTAAAAACCATTCGCATTGGTTCCAAATCGCTTGCTTTTTGGCCTTACCGATTTACAACCGATGCCGATGCCGCTGAAATGTTAGCGGTTTTCCAGCGGATCGTCGATGCGGGGATTAACTTGGCCTACATGGCCCATTTTAATCACTACGCCGAACTCGAAACCGAGGAGGTTCGGAAAGCTGTTTCCGCTATCCGTAAAACCGGAGCCATTATTCGTACACAATCGCCTATCCTCAAGCATATTAACGATCGTTCAGAAGTGTGGAGCAGGATGTGGAAGCTGCAAACTCAAATGGGCATGATCCCTTATTATATGTTTATAGCTCGCGACACAGGCGCACGTAACTTTTTTGCTGTTCCTCTGGTAAAAGCCCATCGATTGTTTCGAGCGGCTTTCTCCAAAGTATCCGGTATTGGACGAACGGTTCGCGGACCCAGTATGTCGGCCAATCCCGGGAAAGTGAATGTGCTTGGAACAACCTACATTAAGGGAGAACGTTACCTTGCACTGCGTTTTATACAAGGCCGAAACCCCGATTGGGTTGGGCGTCCATTTTTTGCAAAGTACAACGAAGAAGCTTTGTGGCTCGACGACTTAGAGCCTGCCTTTGGCGAGGAAGAATTCTTTTACGAAGAAGAATTGAATCAGATCTTGCAGCAATAAGTTCGAAAACCCCATTGCCTGAACGATTATTTGATAAATTTGTGCAGCTCCATTGGGAGCGAATTGTTGTATTGAATTATCTGTAAATGGTCAAGTATAAACGAGTACTACTCAAACTGAGTGGCGAAGCGCTGCAAGGGAAAGGAGCATACGGTATCGATGTTAACCAAGTAAATGCCTATATCGATGATATCCTCGAGGTTGTTTCGATGGGTGTTCAAGTTGGAATTGTGATTGGCGGTGGAAATATTTTTCGTGGATTACAAGGGACTAACCAAGGATTCGATCGGGTAAAAGGCGATTATATGGGCATGTTGGCCACTGTAATTAATGGCTTAGCATTGCAGTCGGTCTTTGAGCAACGAAATTATTCAGTCGATTTGCTTACGGCTATTCCCATGAGCCCGGTTGGTAAACCTTATTCGAAACCTGCTGCTCTCGAATCGCTCGAACGGAGTGGAATTGTGATTTTCAGCTTTGGAACCGGTAATCCTTTCTTCACTACCGATACCGCTGCCAGCCTAAGAGCAGTCGAAATAGATGCCGATGTGCTGTTAAAAGGTACTCGAGTCGATGGCGTTTATACGGCCGATCCCGAAAAAGATGAAAGCGCTCAGAAATACAGTACGATTAGCTTTAAGGAAGTGATGGATCAGGGGCTTAAGGTGATGGACCTGACTGCTTTTGCCATGTGTAGGGATAATCAATTGCCGATTTTGGTATTCGATATGAACCGGAAAGGAAATTTACGCCGAATTGTCGAAGGAGAAACGGTAGGAAGCCTGGTGTGCTAAATTTGCAAACTGATAAAACAACTTTTTATATTGAATTGCTATGGAAGAAGAACTGAGTTTACTCCTATCGATGACCTCCGAGGGAATGGAGGCCAGCTTAAAACATTTAGAAACGGAATTGGCTAAGATTCGCGCGGGAAAGGCAAATACGCATATCCTCGATGGAATCATGGTCGATTATTACGGAATCCCAACGCCCATTAATCAAGTGGCCAATATCAATACTCCCGACCCCAAAATGTTGGTCGTTCAGCCTTGGGAAAAAAATATGATCGACCCTATTGAAAAGGCCATTATGAAAGCAAATGTGGGAATTACTCCTGCGAACGACGGTGAAATTATTCGTCTGAACTTCCCTCCACTAACCGAGGAGCGAAGAGCTAACCTTACCAAGCAAGTTAAATCGGAAGGGGAGCAGGCAAAAGTAGCTATCCGAAACCAACGACGCGATGCAAACGAAGAGGTGAAGAAAATGGTAAAGGATGGTCTTGCAGAAGATTTAGGCAAAAAAGCCGAAACGGAAATTCAGCAACTTACCGATAAGTTTATCAAAAAAGTCGATGAATTGGTCGATAAGAAAGACCAGGAGATCATGACCATTTAAGATGATTGATTGGGTTCATAGTTTTACCTTTTGATTTCCTTTGACATTGTAAACAGAAACCTTTATCGGTTTCCGAAAAATAAAATACATGAGATTATTACTGATTAGCAACAGCACTATGGCAGGCGAGCCATACCTGGAGTATCCAAAACCTTTTATTCAAGATTTTTTGGGCAAGGCGGTTAAGAAAGTACTCTTTGTTCCTTATGCCGGAATTACTTTTTCTTACGATGAATACGAAGCGAAAGTTCAAAACCAATTATCCAGTATCGGTTACGAAGTAGAAGGAATTCATCGGTTCGATAATCCGGTAGAAGCAGTGAAAGAGGCCGAAGCAATCGTAGTAGGTGGCGGAAATACCTTTCACCTGGTTCACCAGTTGCATGCTCATGGTTTGGTTAAAGCCATCCGGGAACGAGTGCTCGAGGGGATTCCTTTTATTGGATGGAGCGCCGGCAGCAATGTAGCTTGCCCAACCCTTCGAACAACCAACGATATGCCCATCATTGAACCGGCCAGCTTCAATACCATGAACCTGGTCCCCTTCCAAATTAATCCGCACTACCTCGATGCCAATCCCGATGGACACGCAGGCGAAACTCGTGAAGCTCGCATCGAGGAATTCATAGAAATCAATCCGGATGTGTACGTCGCCGGTTTACGCGAAGGATGCATGTTTCGCGTCGAGGGAAATTCCATAGAGCATATCGGGAATCGTACGTGCCGAATTTTCAAGAAAGGTCAACCGCCCTACGAACTCAAGTCGGGAGATGATTTCTCTTTCCTTTTGAAATAATTCAACCTATAAAATAGCCTATCTGATTACTTATCCGATAGGCTTTTTTTTGCCATGAAATCTATCTTTTTTGTCCTTTTCCTACTCCTTGGTCAGCTGGCGAATGCTCAATACCAAAGCTTAGCCGGCGAATATCCAAAACCAAGCATTTCCTGGTGGGGGAACCCAATTGTGGAAATTGAACGGAATGCTTTTGCATTTGGTGCTTTTATGGGAGGAGAAGGCGGAATTATCCTGAATAAACACTATTCCATTGGACTTTATCTCTCTACTGCCGTTGGTGGGTTCTATCCTCCCGGATTCGACGATCTTTCCTATTACCGAAACTATTTCGATCAGGGAGGCATCGTTGCTGCTTATGAGATGAACCCGAATGAGGTATTTCATCCATTTGTAAAAATGAGAATGGGCTACGGAAATTTTGCTCTAGGCGAAAGCCTCGGCACGAATTATCTGAATCTTGGGCTGTATGTTTTGCAACCTTCGGTAGGCATGAAAATCAATATCAACTCTCACCTTCGTGGAGGTGTAGCCATGTTTTATCGTATTGTCAATCCGGTAGATTTATACCTGCAAAAAGACGCCAATTTCAATGCCGTAGGATTATCGCTTATCCTTGAGGTTGGCAAGTTTAAGGAATAAAGAATCCATCAGTTCTAAAGACCGAAAAACATTTCCTGTAGGTTGATGCATTCGATGGAAGCTCATTGGAATCCAAAAAAAAACTCACCTTGATATCTTCTTCAAGGTGAGTTTTTTGTTTCCTTAAAATGAGCTTAACTGTCTCGGTCCGATTTCAATAAATTCCCCGCCAATGCGACCCTCACTTTTTCCGCCTGATTGGCGACCTTAACCGAAGTACAATCGATGCATTCAAGCGAAATATTGCGATACGCTGCATTCGTTTTAAAGTCCATAATGATTTCCATTACATCATTATCCATATACAAGGTTTTCGAAGCATCGATAATTACTTTCGACCCCGACGGAATCTTATCGAGCGTACGCTGAATACTTGCCTTGTGCATAAAAGTTACATCTTCCGACAATTCCAGTCGAAGACAATCTTCTTTAATATGCTTGTCGGATTCGAACAGGAAAGGCTTTTTGTAATTCAGATAGAGGATGTGGAAAATGGCAATGGATAATCCCATTACAATGCCAATGAGTAAATCGGCAAATACAATTCCTAAAATGGTGACCATGAAGGGGATGAAGTGGAAAAACCCCAGCTTGTACATTTCTTTGAAAACAACTGGTTTGGCTAATTTGTAGCCCACTACAAATAGAATGGCAGCGAGGCTGGCTAACGGAATTTGATTCAATAAGCCAGGAATACTAAGCGCTGCCACAACCATGACGACTCCATGTAAGATGGCCGACATTTTGGTTCGTCCACCCGATTGAATATTGGTCGAGCTTCGTACAATAACCTGCGTTATGGGCAATCCGCCAATCAAACCAGAAATAACGTTTCCAAGACCTTGTGCTTTCAACTCCTGATTGGCTGGCGAAACACGTTTGTAGGGGTCCAATTTATCGGTCGCTTCTAAACTAAGCAATGTTTCCAAGCTACCCACCAAGGCAATCGTGAACCCAATTACCCATACCTGAGGATTGAATATTTGACTGAAATCGGGAAAAGTTAACAAGGACAAATAACTCTCCGAATCGGTTAAAATAGGAAGTGTGACCAATTGCGACGGTAAAAGAGCATAGTCGGAGTTTCCATTGAAAATATTACCCAGAACAATGCCTAATACAACGACAATCAAGGGGCCTTGAATCAGTTGAAACACTTTGATTTTTTTCATAAACGATTGTTCCCACAAGATTAACACGGCCATTGAAAGGAGGGTAATAACGATTGCTCCTTTGCTCAGATTGCCAAACAAATGGCCTATCGCATCTAAAACTCCACTCAACCCTGCTTCGCCGGTATCGAGGACCCCATGATCGTCCATGTAGCCAAATGCATGCGGGATTTGTTTGATGATGATGATGATTCCAATACCGGAAAGCATTCCTTTGATGACCGACGATGGGAAAAAGTACCCGATAATCCCCGCTTTCCCAAATCCTAAGATTAATTGAACTATCCCGGAGATAACCACTGCCAGCAAAAAGACTTCAAAAGCTCCCAGCTCTTGAATTGCAGAAAGCACAATTACGGCTAATCCGGCTGCCGGTCCGCTTACCCCCAGCGAAGAGCCGCTCAAGGCTCCTACAATGATACCTCCCACTACACCGGCAATAATTCCGGAAAATAGGGGAGCACCCGACGCAAGTGCAATCCCCAAACAAAGGGGAACCGCCACCAAGAAAACAATGATGCTGGCAGGGATGTCGTATTTTAAGTTCGAAAAAATTCCTTCGTTGGCAAGTTTTTTCATGGATTATAGTAATTAATTTCGTTAGTAAACATGGTTAAAGAATTCACTTTACATTCTTATTGGCCTCTCGATTAATTGAAAAGAACGAGTTCCCAATCCAAAGAAGTCCTCTTGGACTTGTGTTGGAAGGAGAAGTAATGTGAACTATTTTAAAAGATAGCATTGCTATTATTTTTGGAAGGCAAATAAACAAATGATTTTTTATTCTGTTGAGCGGGTTAAGGTATTTTAAATATTTTTGCCCCTATGTCGATGCGTTTGAAGTTTAGCTTAAATGATGGCCTGTATCTTAAAGATCCACAGGAGTCTGCCCTCGGGCAGAGGATAACCCGTGAAAGCATCTTATTGATTGATGAACTGGGGTTTGAGAATTTTACTTTTCGAAAATTAGCCGAGCGAATTGAATCGACCGAGGCATCCATTTATCGCTATTTCGAAAACAAGTATCAGCTGCTTTTTTACCTGGTTTCCTGGTATTGGGAATGGGTAAATTATCTCATCGATTTCAATACTAAGAACATCGACGATTATCGTACCCAGCTAAAAATCATAATCAAAACCATTGTTTCTGCTGCAGAAGAAAACGAGGCAAACGAGTTTATAAACGAAAGTGTCTTGCACCGGGTTGTTGTAGCCGAGGGAGCAAAAGTGTATCATACCAAAATGCTCGAACAACAGAATAAACAAGGCCTTTTTATCAATTACAAGAATCTAATTCACAAGGTAGTGCATGTTATTCAAGGGGTTAACCCGATGTTTCCTTATCCGAATGCATTAGCCAGTAATTTGTTTGAAATGGCTAACGATCATATTCATTTTGGAACTCACCTGAATTCACTAACCAACGTGAGCGTGAAGCCTGGGTTGTATCAGGAAGTGGAGGAAATGATTATCTACTTCGCCTTCAAATTGCTCGACTGCCTCGACGAGGCCTAAAAAATATCTGTGTCTTTTTGAACACCACTCCCCGGTTTTCCCCACAACGAACTGCCGCGCGCCTCCCCACAACGAACTGCCCGCACCCAAGCCCACAACGATCTACCGCGCACCTCCCCA
>CALGAK010000113.1 GCA_937954085.1 uncultured Bacteroidota bacterium | reverse complement strand
GGGAAGCGCGCGGCAGTTCGTTGGTGCGGGGAGGCGCGGCAATGGAAGTTCTTGTTAGCGGAACAAGTATTTTTCATCCTTCCGCTAATAGGTAGAATTACCAATCTTCAATTTTGAATCTTGAATCTTGAATCTTGAATTTTCAATCTTCAATCCTAAACCGCAGCGAAAGAATATTCCCTACGCGGTAACGCGCACTTGGTAGCCTCCGTGGTTGCGAACATTGAGGCAGGTGTGGTCGTCGAAAAGCAGGTATTGCCCTTTAATGCCGATGAGCCGGGCACGAATCTGGGATTGCTTATCGAGCTTGATGGAGCGAATCTTTTCCGGGTAGGTCTCGACGGGATACTCGAAACGATAAAGAGTATCGTCGGGACTTATAAAAGATTCAAATGTAGGTACTAAGAGGTCTGCTACGCGCTTTTTCTCGGCAAGCAAATCGACCCCTTCTTTCACTTTGTTCTGCAACATGAGCCGCCAGTTAGTCTTGTCGGGTAAATGCTTCTTTAAAAAGACTTCGATTAATCCGGCTTCGTGACGATTATGGGTGCGTGCCAAGACAATGGCCTCGCTGGCACCTTGATCGATCCAGCGTGTTGGAATCTGCGATTCGCGGGTAACGCCAACCTTGACATCGGAACTTAAGGCTAAGTAAACAACGTGTGGCTGTAAACAAAACTTCTCCGACCATTCCATGTCGCGGGAAATGCCTTCCTGGGCCTGACACAATTCCGGATGAAAAATACAATCGTCGGTCTGAGGAAGAGTCTTGTAACACGGCCAACAATATCCGGAAAAATAGGATTTAGTGGTAAGTCGTCCGCAATGCTGACAATGAATCTGATGCTGAAAATCAATCCGTATCTCACTCCCAATCAGCGTATTCATCGGGATTTGTTCCGATCCGAGGTGGAGGGTATATTGAACAGGCGAGTGTTGCTCGCTTTCCATTTTTTCGAGGTTTCCAAAATATTCCATGATTAATTTTTTTCGTGATGAATGGGTGAACGTTGTTGGGTAATTAACAGTGCATCGGCGAGAACCATAGCAGTAACGGCTTCGACTACAACGGGCACGCGCAGGGCAATACACACATCATGTCGACCGGCTACTTCGAGGGGCTGAACGCTCTGTTGGGCAAATTGAAAACTCTCCTGGGTTTTACCAATGCTGGAGGTAGGCTTGACAGCTACTCGAAAAAGCAGCTCGTTCCCGTTGCTAATGCCTCCGTTGATGCCTCCTGCATAGTTACTGGCGGTAGTGCCATCGGCAGCTATGAGGGCATCGTTATGCTCGGAGCCACGCATTGCTGCAGCCTGGAAACCGGAACCAAACTCAATCCCTTTAATAGCGGGAATGGCGAAGATTGCATGACTAATCATCGATTCGAGACTGTCGAAAAAAGGTTCGCCTAAGCCGATAGGAAGTCCTTGTGCACTGCACGCTACGACTCCGCCAATGGAATCGCGATCGTGAATGGCTTGTGCTACCGCCTCCTCGATGTTTGGATTTCCGCCAGCTGCAATCAGTTGAGCCTGAATGTGGATGGGAGCGCAAATCTTTTTAGCCACTACCCCTGCGGCAACCAGAGCCAGGGTAAGACGACCGGAGAAATGTCCACCTCCCCGGTAATCGGCAAAGCCACCGTATTTGTGACGAGTGGTAAAATCGGCGTGTCCCGGACGCGGGTGTTCCTGTAAATGAGCGTAATCCTTTGAACGAATATTTTCGTTCAAAAACTCGATGAGCAGAGGAGCACCGGTAGTTCTTCCCTGAAAAATCCCGGATCGCAGCACCGGTTCATCGCTTTCTTTTCGAGGAGTGGTTCCGCTGGCTCCGGGCTTGCGACGCTGCAAGTCGGCTCGAAAATCATCGACCGACAAGGGGATACCTGCCGGCACTCCGTCGAGCAACACCCCTACCCGCTCGCCGTGCGACTCACCAAAAACGTGCACTCGAAAAATTCTACCGTATGTATTCATGTTACTTACAATTTGGTTCTAAAAGTATCGTTCCTTCCATCCATCTGCAAACGAATCATGCCTCGATTCGTTCTAAACGAGCGCCCACCTGCTCCAAGTGGTTCCAAAAATCAGGATAAGATTTCTGAACCGATTCGGCACCTTGAACAACAACGGGTGCTTCGGCACGGAGACCCAGCACAGCCAAGGCCATGGCCATTCGATGATCCTGATGTGCATCGACTGTTCCGCCCTTCACTTTCGAGCCTCCCAGTATGCGTAAAGCATTTCCTTCGGCTCGAATGTTCACCCCCAAACGGGCAAATTCGGTCAGAATCGCATCTTTCCGATTACTTTCCTTGTTCAACAATCGGTCGGTTCCCAGCAGAACCGATTCACCCTGACTGTAAACCGCTAGAGCCGACAGAACTGGGAAAAGATCCGGTGCATCGTGCAAGTCAACTTGAAATGCCTGGTTATCTGCCTGTTCAACCCAAAGTGAATCAGCCTCTTCCCGAAAAGGAATAAGGCGTTGAATCCGTGCATCGGCCTGCAAGCTCTGTGGATTCAGCCCTTGTAAGCTGATTCTCCCCGCGATTCTGGCTGCCACTGCCATGCTGGCTGCACTGCTCCAATCTGCTTCAACAGCATGTTTACCAGCGATGTATTCTTGGTTTCCCGGAAGATAGAAACGATTACCGTCGCGCTTTATGACGATGCCAAAGTCGGCGAGCACTTGTACACTCATGTCAACATAAGGTGCGGAAACTAAACCCGTCACATTCAATGCGCTATCTGCCGAAAGAAGAGGCAATGCGAAGAGTAACCCACTCAATAATTGCGAGCTCTTCGATGCATCGATACTGTATTGGCCGGGCGTCAAAGGGCCTTGTAGGTGAAAAGGGAAAAAACCGCGGAAATCGTCCGATTGCACTCCCATTGGGAATAGGGCATCGACAATACCTTGCTGATTGCGTTTTAGCAAGCTTCCACGTGCCTCGAAGCGCACCTTTTGTTCCCCAAGAAGCAGCAAGGGCATCAGCATTCGAGCCGCCAGGCCTGATTCCCCGAAAGAGAAATTATTCCCACTAAGGCTTCGTGTTCCACGGACCTGAATGCGGTCTGTTGCCAGTAGCACCTCCGCACCTGCCTGACGAATAATGTGAAGAAACGATTCCACATCGGCCGACAATCCCTTGTATTCCAACTCACTCTCGCCCGGAGCCATCATAGCAGCAGCCAGTAAGCGTTGGAAGTGACTTTTGGACGAAGGAATGTGAATTTCCCCGTTAAGGCGAGATGGATGAACGCGGACAATCATAAGCCTTTAGGATTTTGAAGGTCAGTTATTTTGGTTTGAATCTCCTCCCATGACCACTGTCCAGGAGCTGTCGGACCCATTCGGCCGAGATAAACATAAGTGAAAGGAGCTCCGTGTCGCAAGCTTTCAAGGCGACTTGCTCGTCCGGCTTCCCCCATGCCGAAAATGATGAGTCCCGGCTGGTCATAGAATGCTTCAATGCGTTCCAAATCAGCCCGGTTATGAGTTAGGCAGGCGATTTTAACCCAGGTGGCACCTAAGCGGTGTCCCTGCTGATATATAGCTTCCAGTAGCGCAAGTTCCGGTGTTTTTTCAAAATCGTGAAAGGAAGCGATAAGTGCTGCCGAGTTGCTTTCCAAATCCGTTTGCAGGGCTTTGATAAGGAACTCATCCTGAACAAGATCCAAATCGACATACTTGACTCCCCGATCGAGGTAAAACCGATAGATCCGGATACGTTCCGAATCGCTCCAGCGGGAATCTTTCCGACAGGTGACAATAATTTTCTTATCGACCGGAAGCGGCAGAGGTAGCATGTAGGGATCGTCCCAACAATCGACCCTCAGTTCGAACCAATCGGCCATATTCGTGATTTCTTCCCAAGTAAAATCACCTTGATTTAGGCTGATGCAGAGCTGGTTGCCAAGACTATTCATGTTCCCAGAGAGCTTGAAGGTGATGGATAAGCTCGGCGAAAGTCCAGGAAACCAACTCCGGTTCCCCCGGATTTTTGAGGAGCGGATAAGCTAAGCGGTCGTCGGATTTCTTTTTATCGTTACGGATGTATTTCTCGAGGAGGGGCAAGGCCATTTGACCACGTAAATCGTGGTAGCCCACCGATTTCATCCAGTTTTTAATTTCAATAGCCAGTTCCGGGGGGAATTGCAGGTGCCGAACCGATAAATCCAGGTCGAGCATCATCCCGGCAGCGATTGCTTCGCCGTGAGGGATTCCAAGCGCCGACTCAAAGGCATGTCCGAGCGTGTGTCCGAGATTGAGGATTTTTCGCCATCCTTTTTCTTGTTCATCGAGGTTTACGACTTGTGCTTTAAATCGGATGGATTGTTCGAGGATGGGGGTTAAGGCTTCAGCATCGCCCTGCTTCATGGTTTGGATATGTTCAGTCCAATGAGGCCAGAGCGACCAATCCTGGAGCAGGGTGTGTTTGAACGCTTCGGCGAGCCCATTTTTCATCTCTTGCGGCGGAAGTGTATCGAGGAAAATGGGATCGCAGAGCACGAAGGACGGTTGAGCAAAAGTGCCCAGCATGTTTTTACGTCCGCCGAAATTGATCCCAGTTTTACCACCCACCGAGGCATCGACCATGGCAAGAAGGCTGGTTGCGAGGTAGCCAAATTCACATCCTCGCATGTAGATCGACGCCATGAAACCAGTCAAGTCGCAAACCACCCCACCCCCTACACCTAAAAGAAAACTATCCCGATCGGCTTGGAGGTCGATGAGTTGTGAGGCGACAAATTCGAGGCTACGCAGCGATTTGGCCTCTTCGCCCGGAGCGAGGACAATGGGCGAGAAATCAGCGAATAAGCTACCATAGATATCGTGCACGTTTTTATCGGTGATGAGGATAACCCGTTTATCCGGCAGTAGTTCGCTCAATTGATTAATCACTTCACCCAGGAATACCTGCGAGTTTCCGTTTTTACCGTGAATAGAGACCTTTATAGACATAGACTGCATGTTTGAAAGGCGAAGGTAATGAATTGCTCGCTTTGCAAGAACGCAAACAAAGCTCCGACTCCCTGGAATTTTTCAGTACCTAAAGCCAAAATAGATTTACACTCCGATTTGAAGATTAAGCTTACCTCGCATGTGGACTGCTAAAACCTCATCGTTTAGTGTTCGGGAAAGGCCTAAAAACCCAAAAGGATTCCTACCTTTAGGGTTTATTCTGAGTTCGGGAACGATGAGGGGAGTTTTACTTTTTATCTGGTTATTTTTTCTGTCGCTAGCAGGTTTCGCTCAACAGGCTCCGTTCAGCTTTAGCCATCCTGGTGGGTTCTACGAGGAATCGTTCGAATGGAGCATTTTAGTGAATCCGGACCTTACGGTACGTTACACGCTCGACGGCACTGCGCCAAGGCCAGAATCGACCCACTACACCCATCCGTTGCTACTCGACAGCTCGATGCTTTCCCAGGCTAACATTAGCCAGATTGCGATCAGTCCTCCCGCATTGCACGATCCTCCATCGCCCGACCAAGTTCAAAAAGCTATAATCGTGCGAGCAGCCATTTTTAATGACTCCGGGATGCAGCTGTCTGATATTCTTACACATACCTATTTTATCCGGTCACTTGGCATCGAGCCATCTTCCTTGCCCGTTCTTTCCATAGCAGCCAACCACCCCGATTTATTTGATTACGAAACCGGCATTTTCGTTCCAGGAATCCATTGGGATCCGGAAAATCCCGATTGGACCGGAAATTACTATTTAACCGGAGAGAACTGGGAACGGAAGGTATTTGTAGAATATTTCGCATCGACGGAGGACTATGATTCGGTGCTGCATCCTGAGCAAGCGATGCAACCCGTTATTCGACAGTATGCCGGACTTCGCACGCATGGAGGCAACGCGCGTCGATTTGCGCAAAAAGGTCTTCGCTTGTACGCACGCGATGAATACGGCACCAATCGTTTTGAGTTTCCGCTTTTTGAAGAACATCCTCTTCAAAGCTTCAAGCGAGTTGTTTTAAAACCCATATCCTCTTCGTGGAGCGATGCCGGCATCGAAGATCATCTCTCCTGTTGCATTGCTTCGGCACTTAAGCTGGAAGCACCTGCCAGTCGGCCTATTCAACTTTATCTAAACGGTGAATACTGGGGCATTTATTTTCTGCAAGAACGATTCGACGACTTCTATTTCGCCGACCACTTTGGATATGATCGCGATCGGATCGATTTAATCGAAAATTGGGCAGGGGTTATCTCTGAGGGAGAGAACGACGATTTTCTCGACCTGTATCAATTTGTCGAAAACAATGATTTATCAAACCCCGTTATTTACCAAGAAGTAGCAAACCGTATCGATATTGATAATTTTATTGAATCGCAGTTATACGAAATATTTATTGCGAATTACGATTGGCCGGCTAACAACATGAAATGTTGGCGAGCCAGGCCCAGCGGAAAATGGCGATGGACTTTCTACGATGGCGATGCAGCTTTGAAAAACACCTCGTTCGACATGTTTAGTCATGCCCTGTGTACCGGAGATGATTCCTGGCCCACAAATGCAGCGACCACCTTGTTTTTCCGAAAACTTATGGAGAACGAAGATTTCCGGAATCGCTTCTTCGAACGTGCAGAGATCCTCTTAAACGACACCCTTTCGCCAGCAAGAACACTCGCTCATTATACCGCAATTGTGCAGGCTTTGAGTCCAAGCATGCCTTCGCAAATACAACGGTTTAATTATCCGTCGAACCTCGAAAGTTGGAAGGATGATTACCTGAAAAATCAATCCTTTTTAACCCTTCGACCTTGTGAGCTGGTCAACCAGGTAGAAGAAAAGTTTGAGCGGATCATGCAGGTAGAAGGTTGTGAGGAAGATGCACCCTATTTGACAGAGCTAGAGGCTTATCCGAACCCAAACAGCGGAACAGTTCACCTTCGAATTGAATCAGACATCAACGACATTGCTGTTATCGTTCTTTCCGATTTGGTCGGCAAGCCACTTTTCTCTGATGAATTCCCGGTTTTTAGAGGAAAAAACGATTGGACCCTACCTTCACTACAATTGAGTAACGGTATTTGGCTTATTTCATTAAAAACCCGACACCACACCAGCACGGTCAAACTCTATGTAGTTAACCATTAACTCTCTGAAGGGAAATGTGAAGGGTGAACGGTGAATGTCGGAGCGCAGCGGAGATCCCGGTGGCGGAGCCTATCGGGAGTGAATGGTGAATGATTGTCAATCCCTAAATATGGTTGACCGTTTTTGGTATAGAATTCTGCGACTTCCGGTGGGTGGAATCTTTCTAGTTCTGGCATAAAACTCTGCGACCTTTGCGGGTCCTTTGCGACCTCGATTCAAAACTCCGCGGCCTCCAATTGATTAATCCTCTCCCTCTCTTTGCAATTATCTCGACCAATGCTGAACGGGGGGTTCACGCAAAGGGCGCAAAGGTCTCGCAGAGGACGCAAAGAGATAAGTGATTAGGCTAGGATTCTGCCTTGAATTTGGATTCGATAGTATCGACTCGAATCAAATCTGTGTAAATCCGTCAAATCCGGGTCATCAGTGTTCTATGTGACGGTGCGGGTGAAAGCAACACTAGCACGAATTATCGCTTAGCATTCATTCTGGTTCAAGAGAAAACCTCTGCGCTCTTTGCGAGAACCTTTGCAACCTTATTGCACTCTGGGAACATTATTGAATTGAAGAGGGAGCCAGTAAAGAGAAACGAACTTAATACTTATGTTTCTTTCGAAAAGCTTTTCCTTCCCGAAAGATTTTACCGAGGTGTCGGTCTTTGGTTCTTCGTTCCTGGAGGCTGGCTGCAAAATGAGCGCTTTCGTTTTCCATTTTATAGTAGTTCGCCAAAGTCTGTTTGTCTATTTTTCCCTCCTCGAGAGCATTTAGGACAGCGCAGCCTTCCTCGGTTCGATGAGTACAATCGGCATAACGGCAGTGAGCGGCTAGTTGATAAATGGTCTCGAAGGTTGTTTCGAGTCCTTTAGCATTGTCGACAACACCCACTTCTCGCATTCCGGGATTATCGATTAAAATTGCACCCTTGGGTAGCAAGAGAAGTTCCCGATGGCTAGTAATATGCTTTCCACGATCAATTGCTTCACTTATGGCTCCTGTGCGCATCCGATCTTCCCCCGACAAACTATTTATGAGTGAGGATTTCCCCACCCCCGAAGATCCGAGCAAGCAGTAGGTTTTGCCGGGTAACAATCTATCCTCCAGCGTCATAATTCCTTCATGTGTCTCATTACTCAGAGCGATAACCTCCACCCTATCGATACGTGAGCGAATCTGATTAAGGTAGTTTTGAACGGTCTGTTCGTTGGCCAAATCAATTTTCGTGAGAATGATGATTGGTTGAATTTGAGCGGCAAACAGCAGGCTTAAATACCGTTCCAATCGATTGAGGCTGAAATCGCGATTTATTGCCTGAACCACCAAGCCATAATCGATATTGGCGGCGATAATCTGTTTCTCGCCCGACTTTCCAATCGCCTGTCGTTCCAATAGAGAGAAACGCGGCAAAAGAGCATGAATGAGAGCTTTACCTGCATCGTATTCCAAAAAAGCGACCCAATCACCAACTACTGGTAAATCGCTTTTAGATTTAGCCGAGAAACGGAGGTTCCCGAGTAGTTCAGCTTCATATTCGCCCTTTTCCGACACAAGCAGGTAACGCTCACGGTGCTCAACACTTACGCGCCCTATCTCGAATCCATCGAGTGACTCCTTTTTGCGAAAATCTTCGAAATCATTACGATATCCATAATCCTGAAGTTTCATACACGACCATTTATTATAGCTACTCTTCATAACGGCATTGAGCGACTAAATTAAAAAACAATCCCAAGCTAATTAAAATTCAAAACATATATCAACCAACTCGGATTACCTGGATTCTTTTCGTCAAGAAAGTTTTGAAAAGCTGCGAAATTCCCTTAAATTTACGGGAATTGAAACGCAATCACCCATCAAACCCCGTTTCTTCATGTATTAACCCAAACAAACCACTTATGAAAGCGAAAAACCTCTTCCTCCTATTTTCAATCTTCCTGGCAGCCTTTTCAGGCAATGCTCAATCGGATCTTACCCTATCCATCCATAACAACAGTGAGAGCGATGTTACCGTTGTTGTTACTTTTAATCAAACCATTAATTTATCGAGTCCACCCAATAGCCCAACAAGCTTTACGGTCGCATCGGGTGCAACTTATGTAGCCCATTATAAGCCGGATGAATATGATGTAAACTTCGCAAGTATAAAATTTACCGAAAGTGGCGCTGCACCTGGCCACTGGACTTCTAATGCTATGTGGCTCCCGGTAACTTTTGGTTCATCAAGCCTAACTGCTGAACTTATATCTTATTTTGGCCAAGGTATTTACGAAACTCTTGATTTTGAGATAAATTAAACTGAGAAGATTATGAATAGAAATAATTCTCTTACAAAAAAAACAGTGCTTTTCCATTCAATTCTGATGTTGGTTTCTACAATCATTTATGCACAACAAACATTTATTCCGCACAATCTAACCCATGGCGCCCGATCGCATTGGGTTGAATTACTGGATTTGGACGGTGATAATTATTTGGATATCATTTCCTTTTCCTTTTCTGAAAGCGCTGTTTTATGGTACAGAAACGATGGGTACGGATATTTTGATACGATTTTTGAAATCACCAGTGACATTCACAAAGTGATGGTGGCTTTTCCCATTGATTTCGATTTCGACGGAGACATCGATGTCTTAACCGGAGAAATAGATGGTGTCTATCTATACAAGAATCAAGGGAATGGCTCATTTGCTAATCCAGTAAAGGTCAATTCGGTTCCCATGAAGTTGTATTCACGTGTATATGCCATCGACCTCGATAACGACACACTGATTGATGTCCTTTCAGCCTCTACACTAGATAATACCATCGGATGGAGCCGAAACCTGGGCAACAATACATTCGACACGTTTCAAGTAATTGACACCATACCTTCCTGGGCCTGGTCGATAACTTCAGCCGATTTAAACAACGATGGAAAAATGGATATCATTTACAACTCAAGTCCGACCTCTTCGTTTACAACAATAGCCTGGCGGGAAAATTTAGGAAATGGCAATTTTGGGTTAGAGCAAGTTCTTGACACCTCCTCGACCTGGAATTATTCGGTTAGAACCGCCGATTTAAATAACGATAGCCGACCCGATGTTATCACCTCGTATAGCTCCATCAACCTAAATGGGGTTAAATGGCTTCAGAATTTGGGTAATGGCAATTTTTCTTCTGGGTTAGCTTTAAATACCAGCTTGAAACAACCAAAATGTTTTGCTACTCAAGACTTGGATGGTGACGGTCTGTTGGATATACTGATGACATCCTGGTCGAATGATTCCATAGGGTGGCAACAAAATCTGGGAAACGGAAATTTTAGTCCATTTCACCTACTAAGTAGCGAAGTAGATGGAGCACATGGAATTGGTGCCGGGGATATCGATAATGATGGCGATATCGACATTGTTGCAAGTGCCGAAAACAATTCTGATCTCGTGGTTATTGAGGACCTCGGACATAATATCTATGAGCTGAAACAAAGAATAAATTATTCGACTCTATTTGTGACCAACTTATTTTACGAAGATTTAAATAATGATGGTTTAACCGATGTAGTTTCTGCATCGATGGGAGATCATCAGATTTCTTGGCATCAAAACCATGGAAACAAGCAATTTAACCTGCCTCAACTCATTGCTAATCATGTCAATGTTGCTTCCTCGGTTCAAGCTGCCGATTTAAACAACGACGGGACACCCGAAGTAATCGCTGGCGGCTGGCCCGATACGATCTCCTGGTCGCAAAACCTTTCTGGTGGGACATTCGATACCTGGGAACCCTTGATCGATGGGATAGGCAATACAAGAACCTTAAGAGCCAAGGATTTAGACCTAGACAACCGGATTGATATCATCGGCAACGTGGGCGATCAAATCCGCTGGGCTAAGAATATGGGCAATGGAATATTTGCGGCCATGCAAGTCCTTTACGAGGCACAAACCCTCACTACCTTCGATTTCGCCTTGATTAACAACGACAGCCTGCCCGATATCGTTTATGGAAACCAAGGA
The DNA here is from genome assembly GCA_937954085.1 of uncultured Bacteroidota bacterium. GTDB lineage: Bacteria > Bacteroidota > Bacteroidia > Bacteroidales > M50B96 > M50B96. Next base: position 6,411 of record CALGAK010000113.1, on the reverse strand, counting down.
TTCTTATGTGTAGGAATCAATTTGGGGAATGGTCTGTTCGCGACACCCGACACCATCAATCCAACCGACGGAATACGGGATATTCAATTATCCGACATGGATAACGATGGAGATATCGATATTCTGTACATGAACCGAATCCCTTTTACCACCGACCCCTACCATGTTGGTTGGTATCCGAACGATGGGTTCGGAAATTTCGATACCCTAATCTTCTTAGCCAACCTCGATTATTCGAGTTGGTGTGTCAACGCTTCCGATATCGATCTGGATGGCGACATGGATATTTTTGTTTCCCAAAATGGGCCGATCAATACGAGCGGAAATCTGTTGTGGTTCGAAAACTTAGGCCAAAACACTTACAGCCTTGCACAACATGCCGACTATATCGGTGGACAAATAAAGGATATGCATTTCGTTGATTTGGATATGGATAACGACGAAGATTTGATTCTAGCCATCCAAAATCAAAATCATGTAAAATGGCTAGAAAATACCCTCAACAATGTAGTCGATACCCTTTTAAAATGCCCGGACGATAGCATCCAAATCCAATCGAACTGGATAATCGATCCGGGATTATATGAAACCGACTCACAGATTAATTCAATAGGTGGCGATAGCATCAACTTCGTTTTGGTCGAAAACTACCCCACTCAGTTTACCATAGATACCGTTGAAATTTGCGAAGGAGACTTTTATGACTTTAACGGTCAAATACTAACGGAGTCTGGCGATTATACGGCCAGTCTCCAATCCATACACGGCTGCGATAGCCTTGTCGATCTTCCTTTGATTGTTCATCCTACACCGGTGGTAAGCATCGATGAATTCAATCCGGATTCAGTGAGTATGCTGGGAGGAGTTCATCCTCTGCCGAATGCACAGCCTGCCGGAGGAACCTATTCCGGGACAGGAGTAACGGCGCAAGGATTTGACCCATCGGTTGCCGGTCCCGGCGAATTTTGGGTAAGTTATTCCTTTACCGATGCGGTCACCAACTGCGTAGGGAGCGATTCTTCCCTCATAAAAGTTTACGATCCGCTCAGTTTAATAGAACTAAGTGAAAGCTCAGTCCGAATCTATCCCAATCCGGGAACCGGCTGGTTTACCATCGAGGGAATCAATCTTCAATTGCTTGAAATTTATACCCTAAGCGGGCAATTCATTCGAAAGATTGAAGGAAAACATCAGTCCAGTATCGTCTTTCGCATGGATGAAGAAGAAAAAGGAACCTATTTCCTACGAATCATCCATTCCGAAGGAGAAAGCATGCGGTTATTAATTTTGGAGTAAACGATAACCACGAGCTTCTCTTTTCTCACCATGCAGGATTACCCTGAAAATCGTTCAATGCAGGCTAAAAGTTTCATGGTCATTCTTTTGTATGTGCTTTTGAATTCCTTTCTTTGAAAGTGTTAGTCAATGCATATTTGTATAACCTAAAATCCCAATCAAGTAAGATATCCGTTTGAATGAGTAAAGTATATCAAACCATCGGATCTCTCAAGCAAGTGAAGGCGGGCATCGACCCCACTCCAAAACACCAGTCTTTAATAACTATACAGAAGTCCTTTGTAATGGCGAAACACTTGAGAAAACGCTTTTGGAGATTCCCGTTTCGCATTTGGGTTCCAATCCAAACTCATCAAAACTTGTCATTTTTCCCCAAAATCACTCTTCGGAATGCCTCCCTCGAATGCCAAATTGCTTTATTAAAGCTTGACGTCTATTTTCGACGATTGAGATTTGCACTCAAATTTGCCCAAAAGACTGCAATGCAAATTGCTAATCACATCCATATTTTACTTTTCTTCTCTCAATTCTCCCTTCTTTAAAATTTCTATAATCTGCTTATTTAGAAACGGTTGATTCTTTATTGCTCTTCCAGTTCGGCAGTATTATCCCGCCTTCCATGGCAGCCGATCGAATACAAAGACCAAGCATCTGCAGTTTTTAATTATCAATGGAGGGAGCTCAGCTTGTCTTAGGAATTTCCTAAACCCTCAAAAACGACAATTTACAGTGGCACTGTTTACATCGGATTCCTAATGGCCGCAGTCCCCCATAACTATCTCACCGATTGGTACATGGCAAAAAAATCTTTCCAGTGATTTATTATAGCAATGTCGATTATTGAAATCTTGATAGTATCATATGATAGCGTCAAAGGCAGTCTAATTGTATTAGGACACAGCTAACTGTGTGTTTTGCAGCGACTCCTCAATTACACCAAGAGTTGGCTAGTAGGTTTTTATTGCCGTCCTCAGAGCACTTCACCGATCAAGTTTTGTTAGTTTTCACAAGATTTGAAAACTAGGCCCTAAATTGTCGTCCATATTGATCGGCTTTAATAAGCGCCTCATAAACCTGATTAGCATCTATTCCATCTCGTTCGTGATGGATGGACGAACCGGACTCTGTTGTTTTATTGGCAACGACCATCAGCTTCTCTTTTGTTATTTCTTGTATTCCTATTTGCAATAGCGTAACAGGAAGTCCTACCGACGCACAAAAACGATATACTGTATCGATTTCATCCATAGGCGCATGGTTTAGGTGTAACCCAGTTAACACTCCAAATGCAACCTTCTCTCCATGATAAAAAGGATGTGTTTCGGGAAGCGCGGTCAAGCCGTTATGAATTGCATGTGCTGAGGCTAATCCTCCACTTTCAAAACCAATCCCGCTCAGTAAAATATTTGCTTCAATGATGTTTTTCAAAGCTTTGCTCAAGACACCGTGTTCGTGATCAAGTTTAGCACGAAGTCCGTGTTCAATAACTGTATCGTAACAAAGTCTCGCAATGTTTTGTCCGGCGAGGGTACTTAGCCCTCCACATTCATTTTTCGAGGAAGTTTTTTCACACGATCGTGCTTCAAACCAGGTTGCTAATGCATCGCCCATGCCTGCAACTAAAAACCTGACCGGTGCTTTTGCAATGATTTCTTCATCCACTATTACAGCAGCAGGATTGAGACGCTGATAATGAACTTGTTCAAAAATTCCGTCTTCAGAATAAGTTACCGCACAACCACTACAAGGAGCATCGGTTGATGCAATAGTGGGGACAATAATAACGGGCAACCCGGCCCTGTCTGATACAATTTTGGCCGTGTCAATCACTTTTCCTCCTCCCATTCCGATAACAATATCTGCTTTCAACTGCTCAATGCGTTTGGATAATCGCTCCAATTCTGCCTCAGTACATTCGCCTCCAAATACTTCAACAGCTACTTGCGACGACAAGGGCGGTTGATCATAGCTTGCCGGCAGGAACTTTTTTGCACTAGGCGAAGTGATGACCACAGCCTTACTGCCAAACTTATTAAACATACTTTCCAGTTGAAGTATGGAACAACAGCCTTGTATGTATTTTCCGGGGAAACATGCAATGAGATTCATGGGCTTATTTTATTAGAATGGTTGACAGTTTTCTAATGCGAACTTAATGCTGTTTTTCATTCTTTCACTATCGTTTCCCTTTTAATTTATTTCTGTCGTTGATTGTTTCTTACACTTGGAGGTAAGGGTTGGCGGAATAAAATCGTTTGGGATGAGCGGGCTGGGTTCGTATCCTCCGAGACTAAACTTTGATGCGTGGCCACATGCTCGAATAACCACTGCACCTCGAATGTTTTATGACCGTGTGTTGTAAGCATTTACGCTTTAATCTCCGCTCTAAAACCAAATGCAACCATAATCTTTTTCCTTTAACCTGAAATTTATTTCATCCTTGTTAAAATATTCAGAGTCAAATTCACCCCCTAACCATTCAATATAACTAGCATATTCTTCATGTCCGGGTTGTTTAAGTATTTCAAGCATATCTGAATAACCCCATATTCCGCCACAATCTTCAGGTGGACAATTCCGCCTACCAGCTATACATTTTGGTGTTTGTATCTGATTATCTGGAGGTAATATTTTTTCAAGGGTTATCGTATGTTCCCAACCATCACCAAAATCATATTCATAATTTATCTTTGATTTTTCTCTATCTAATAATTTATTCAATCTTATCGTCCTTGAATCACTTGTAAAGTCGACTTCAAATTCCTTTGGTGAATAATCGTTAATACCATCTGAAAACACATGTAGATGTGAATTTGTCCAGCCCATTGTTGTTTGTATAATGCAATGAAAATCCACTAACGAGATATCCGAATCTACCAGTATTCTTCTCCATATTTTAGGTTTGGATCCTTTTAAAACTATTTGAATTTGATATACCTTTTTAGCCATGTTTTTTCTTTCAAATGTAGTTAAATTGTCCATTCGTTGGTTGTTTTAATTGCTTACAACTAACACATGTCCCGAACTTTGGATTACTTTTTCCAACACAGCGCCAATCCTCCTATCGGCAGAATTAACCTTGCTTAGCTTCCTTAAATATCCATTTGAATGTGCGGACGACATACTCGAAATTTTTACTGACTTAAGTATCCTGGGGATACAGGGAGGAAGGATTTGATGAAAGCTGAAGAGTCGAAGGAAACTTGAATCATTAGTCACGAGCAGTTGTTCGTGCGAATACCTTACCCATAAACCAGGCGCATGAAGTGGCATCCTTCTGACGAAATTTATAAGCTAAACGGACACCGATTTCTTACAATCCTACTCAAACCGGCTAAGAAATGCTGTGGTGTACGAGTTGAGTGCGTGTTCACGGATAGCCGAATGGTAATATTCTTCCAGTTAGGCTTAAATCTAACACCCTTCCATGGCAGCCGATCGAATACATCTACCTGCTTCGGTTTTTCATTATCAATGGAAGGTCTGAGCTTGTCTTAGGTTTTTCAAGTTGTTGTTTCGTCATCTCAGTGGTAATTGGGGGGAGTAACTACTGGACTATAGCAAATTGCTTGACGCGCTGTGTTATTAATTCCTTGTAAGCTTTTTGCTTGTCTGAATTAAGAAAAGAACTGTTTATCAGCGCAATGGCCTCAGGAAGCCATCCCTTCAGCCTTTTATAGACAGCATTGATTTGTTTGTCATTTAATTTTAATACAGCGCCCAAGCGATCGAAATACGTTTTGTTGAAGTTTTCCTTTTTACCCCCCAGCAGCAAGGCTGTGTCGTCCTTATCATTTGGTACTATCATTTTCACATTCAACAAGTCGTAGAAAGGAGAAAGCACCCAACCCATTTCGGATAAAAACATCGAATAGTTTTTTAAATGCATATCGTTGTTCCCGATGATATAGTTGAATACCGTTGATTCAAAAAAACGCAACTTGTCAAACAGGGTGTTAACGGATAAATCGCCTATGGTTTTTCCGAGTGTTTCCATGGTGCCCTTGTATTTATCAGCCAGCTCAAGGATTTGCAGAAAATCGATCATGTGATTTTTGGATCCATCCGGGTTACGATCAATGCGTTTGGTAATAAAGCACAGTTCACCCGATTGTAAACGAATCATATTTACAGGTACAATGTCTATTTTGAACAATTCGGCCAGTTTCATAGAGAGGTGCTCATTTTCAGGCATCTGCGGATAATCGGCATTTTGCGGTTTGAGGATATAGTTCCCTTCTAATGCATCCATGATGGTCAGACGCCCCTGATGGCCATTTTCCAATACAGTTTTTATCCACCCCAATGACAGTTTAGGCTGAACACCCGGAACGGTAATAGATAACTCTGCGGCTTCTTTCGCCAGTTTTTCCATCTCTGATAAACGATAGGGTAGTAAGGGAGCATGTTTGGTCCCAAAAAAAGCTTTACTGCAACTAGGATGATAGTCCGCTTGCTTATCATCCAACTCCTTATAACAATAGAGACATTTATGCATTGGTTCTAGGATTTACAGGGTGAACACTTACCGCACCAATGGCATTTTGACAACAGGCCAGCAGCAGACCCATGCGATCATTCTTGTTAATCTTCCAGCTTTCAGCGGCTATATTCAATAGCCAACCTTCAGGAATGAGTCCATCGAAAAACGGGAACAATCGCTTACTTCGGTATGGACTTGTCGATACTGGCATTTGAAAGGAGATGAATTGGTTTGGGTAGGTTTGGGCGTACATTTCATCATATACAAAGAGATATTCTCCATTATCCTCTTCAGTTAGAAGACCAGCCTGAATGTTATTGTATTTAACTATTCCTTGTCGCATGGCTCTCATTCAATGGACCTAAAACATGACCAAACATCTGTAGCACTTGATTGACCTTTGACAGGCTGAGGTTTTCTTTGCCTTGTTCAATCTTTCGAATAACCGTAAGCGCCACCCCAGCCTTTTCAGCAAATTCCTCCTGGGTTAGGCCTAATTGCTTTCGTTTCGTTTTTACAAAGTCTGATAATTCACTCATAGTATATGTATTTACATACAAAAATAGCAAAATCGTCGATACTATATGTAATTACGTATAAAAAAGATTCGACACCTACTTTTATATGCAATT
>CALGAK010000112.1 GCA_937954085.1 uncultured Bacteroidota bacterium | reverse complement strand
CTTCGCCTATTCGCCAATCTCCCACTCGCCCTTTCGCGAAAGTCGCCAAAGTCACAGCATCAAATCCGTGTAAATCAGTAAAATCCGTGTTATCCGTGTTCTTGTTAGCTTTCGTGAGGCTTTTAGCTATTGGCCTTTAGCTGTTGGCTCCCGTTACGCTCCGCTGTCGGGATCGCCCTTTCGCCCAGTCGCTCAGTCGCCATAGTCGCCATAGGACTTTCTGACCTACTGAATGCTAAATTCGGTTCTTCGATTCTTTGCTCGACCAGCTTCCGTCTCATTGTCGGCTAGGGGCTGCATCATGCCGTAACCACGATAACTCAATCGGGAATCCTGGATACCTTTCGCTACGAGGTAATCGTAAACGGCATGTGCTCGCTGCTTCGATAATTCTAAATTGTACGCTTCACTTCCCTGATTATCGGTATGTCCACGAATCTCGATTCGAAGTCCTGGATTTTCTTGCATGAACCGAACGAGGTGTCCCAATTCGTATTTCGATTCATCTTTAAGTTCAAATTTATCGGTATCGAAAAAGACATTGTTCAACACCACCGTTTTTCCACTTTTGATGGCCTGCAAAGGAATATCTAAAAAGAAGGGTTCCGTCGACTGCACCTTCTCGTTTAAGCTAAAATTCTCTGAATAAAACAAATAGCCTTCTTTCGCTGCCCGGAAAGCATAATCGCGCCCGGAAGGAAGACATACTAGGTAATCTCCATTTACTGGACTTGACTCCGACTTTAGAATCGTTTCGCCACTTTCCAAATCAATCAATGTAAATTCGGTAAACAAGGGATTGCCGACTTCTTCGTCGAACACTTTTCCCTTCACATACACAACAGGATTTGGACGGATGGCCTGCGGCAAATCGAAAGAATACAGGTCTTTTTTATTGCTTCCGGGTCGCTCTGAACTGAGATAAGCTCGATTACCGGCAGCATTGATAACTAAAAACTCTTCGTTCTCGTGCGTATTAACCGGATAACCCAAGTTGACCGGTTTGGAGAAACCTTCGGTCCTATTGAAACGCACCTTGAATAAATCCATCCCTCCTAGCCCAACGTGGCCATTGCTACTGAAGTAAAGGGTTTCGCCATCGTGGTGAAAAAACGGGCTATTTTCATCGCGGGGAGTATTTACTGCAGGACCGGCGTTTTGCGGCTCGGTCCAGTTTCCGTTTTCATCCTTCCAACTATACCAGATATCCTGCCGACCATAACCTCCAGGCCTGTTGCTCACAAAAAAAAGCATTTGCCCATCGGACGACAAAGATGGTTGACTATCCCAAGAAGAAGAATTGACTTTCGAGCCGAGGTTTATTGGCTTCGACCAACCATCGGCAGTAAGGCTACTGGCATACAAATCAGTGCTACCATGCCCTTCGGGCAGGCTACTGCTGGCATAAACCAGGCTAAATCCATCGCCCGATACGGTTAAAGCACCTTCATTCCCGGGAGTATTAACGGGAGGACCCAGATTCATCGATTCGGACCAGACGTTATCTTGTCGTCGTGAAAAAAAGAAATCTTCCTGACGATTGCGACCACCATGCGGAAGCTCATCGGTAATAGGCACATCTACAGTAAAATACAAGGTAAGCTCGTCGGCCGTTAAGGCAGGCATCATGTCGTTGTATGGAGTATTTACATCGCTTCCTAAATTCGTCAGCTCAATAGAAAGAGGATTCTTCATCGCTTCCTGGGCAAACAGGCAGCATTCCACAAAGAATTCACTTTGCTGAATTTTATCCCCTTCGTCGCCATAATCCAAATAAGACTGAAAAGCCTCCAAGGCCTTTTCATACCGGGCAGACTGGAAATGACTGATTGCAATGTAATAATAGGTTCGAGGATCATAGTCGGGTTGAATACGAACCACCTGTTCAAGCTCGAGGAGTTCAGCTTCCCGGTCTCCCTCCTCGTTATAAATCTCGGCTCGAAGCAAATAAGCTTCGATAAAAAATTCATCCTTCTCCAACGCTTTTCCCAATTGCTCCAGAGCTTCGGCATTTTCACGCACTTTGTAATAGTCGAGAGCCTTCTCGAATCGCTTTATCGCAGCTTTGGATTCAGTGCTGTATCGCTGAGCATGTAGCGTAAAAGAAAGGAACGTTAGAAGAAGGATGAATAAATAAGGCATGGATTATTCCTTGATAATTTTGTGCAAACTCTGATGTTGATTTCCTTTTAGCTCGACAAAATAAACTCCTGTCGATAAATCAGCCATCGAAAGGGTGAATTGATTATCGGTCTTCAGGGTATGAATGGTGCGAATCAACTTACCTTCCATGGAGTACAAATTAATTTGTTCGACACCCATTTCCTGTTCGAACTGAATTGTCAAGCTTTCTTTAACCGGATTAGGCATCATTCTTACAGGCAGGGCATTATTCTCTGCCACATCGAGGCTAATAATGACTTCCTTTTCAATTTCGGATTCACCACAGTAGTTAATGGCCTCGTGTACTACTTGGTAAGTACCTGATCCGGCATAAACATGGGTTGGACTCTCTTCGGTAGATGTGTTCCCATCGCCAAAATCCCAGGTAAAATCAGACGCCCACAAGGTGATGCTGGTGAAGTTAACCGATAGTTCATTGATAGTAAAATTGAAATCAACTTCGGGTAAAGAGAGAAAATCAACCTCTACGTTGTCGGAATCAGAGCAAGCATTTCCATCGGTTACGGTAACGCTGTATTCGTTGCTCTCCGACACCTCGATGGTAGCGGTTGTAGCTCCGGTGCTCCAGATATAAGAGGTAAAGATTCCGGCATCCAGAATCTCCGTTTCACCTTCGCAGGATTCAATATCGTCGCCCAAATCGATTGAAGGCAATGGATATTCCTCCACCTCTAACGAATCAGAAACAGAACAACCGTTGAGCGTTATGGTAACAGCATAGATATCGGGATCTGAAACAGAAATTTGGTTATTCACCGAGCCATTGCTCCATGAATAGACTGCATTGGAAACAGCATTAACACCAATGGTAGTAGAACCATCTTCGCAAAAACCTGCATTACCAAAAAACACTAAATCGGGCAGCGGTAGCTCATTGACCGTAATCGCATCGGTTGCAGTACAACCATTGGCAGCACTAACGGTAAGGGAATAGACTCCCGATTGATTTACAACAAGAGTTTCGGCAGTACTTCCATTGCTCCATTCGTAGGAAGCAAATCCCGCAGGAGCGGTCACTGTAGCTTCATCATCTTCGCAGAAGTAAGCATTAGCAGGTAAGTTGAGTGAAGGACTCAAATCGACCGTAAACCCTTGAACAACAACACTAACGCATCCATTTCCATCGGTGTAAGTATAAGAAATCTCAAAGCTTCCGGGCTGGCTGAAGAAAACGACGGGGTTTCCACCTACGGTTAAAATAGGTAGGTTGGCCGAAGAATAAACACCACCTGTGGGCTGTGCTTCGAGGATGACCGGAGAAGAGGAACTGCAAAAAGCAGTGTCCATGGCATTAAAATCGGGAACGACGGGTGGAAAATTGTTGATAGCCAGGTTAGCAGCATTATTTCCCGCATTAAGATCGTTAGGTGTTTCCAGTTCAACACTAAAGGTATAGGAACCAGACACACTTAGGTCGAAAGTTTCGGAAACATAATGGGTGTAGGCCGTTCCAGGAGCGATAGTTTGATAAACCGTATCGACGAAAACGGTCGTACCGTTATCCAAACTATAGGAAACATAAATAGTATCGGCATTGGCACTACCAAGGTTCACAATTTCGAAGGCGATTTCTTCGGTTGTGGATAAACCGGCACAGGGATCGGCAGGTTCCACAAGGTTCCCAACGGCAAGATCGACACCGGTAATTCCGGTAAGCGTTTGAATTCCGCTCATCCCATTAACAAGGTAATTTCCGGCATGCGGAAAACTAACCGTATTATATTCCGCTTCGGCATTGAAAATTTGACCATCGACAGCACGCCAGATCTTCCATTTGAAGACCTCGTTATTGGCAAAACCATTATTGCCTCCGGTAGTTGCATCGACTCCCCAAGCGGTAAGGGCAGTATTTTGACCGGTAATTTCGACATAACCTGCACAAGCAAGTGTTCCGAGTGAATCGAAAAAGACACCCACATAATCGCCCGGAACGAGCGGTTGATTGTTGATAGTCATTGTAGCTGTTCCGGGAACTAAAATGGTATGATTGTTTCCGGTATTGGTGAAAGTCCATGGCAATTCAGGGGTTGCGGGGCTGAAGGCTATCAAGCTCTCGACTCCCGACATTCCATTCTCAGCAAAAAAGCCGGTATGAGGAAATCCGGTGGCAGAATATGTTGCTTCCGCATCGACTACTAAGCCATCGGAGGCACGATAGATTTTCCATTTGAAAGCTTCGTTTGCAGCAAAGCCATTATTACCGCCAGTGAGCAGATCTTCGCCCCAGGCAGCAACTGCAATGTTAACACCCGTAAACTCACTGTAACCGGCACATGCAAGTGTCCCCAGCGAATCGTAAAAAACTCCGACAAAATCACCCGGAACAAGCGGCTGATTATCAATTGTTAGCAAAGCTGCACCCGGAACCAAAATAGTATGATTAGAGCTGTTAAAAGTATAATACCAGTTAGGTTGCGAATACAAACCACTTACTCCCAACAATGAGAGCAAAAGCAAGGTTAAGAAATTCTTTTTCATCAGTTTAATAGTTGTTTTTAAGAGTGCGTTGGAATGTCGGGAAATAATTGAAATCGATTGTCAGTTTTTCGATCGACATTTCATGGACTATTCTATGGTTGGTTTTAAATTTCAGCGACTAAGATAAAACTCTTGTCCACGATAGGAAAGCAGCTTATAGATATCCTGTGACCTGATTAAAAAATACGATGGCCGAGCTTTATCCCGGCCATCGTATTTCGCCTTATTTCTTGATTTCGAATCGTTTAGTAAGTTGAGTATTGTTGCCTTTTAGTTCTAATAAATAGAAGCCCGAAGGCAGCCCCCCAACTGGAATACTGAGTAGGCTTTGTCCTGAAAATACCGAGGAATCATACTCCAGTACGCGCGAGCCGAGCAGGTTATAAACCGTCAGCTTTTGCCAATTAGCAGCGTTTCCTTCCAGATTAACCTGTAAAATGCTGGAAGCCGGGTTTGGATACACCGAGAAATCTTGTTCGTTTCCTTCGAGACGAAGGGATTCAGCCACTGCAATTCCATCTTTTTGGAAGTTGCCGGAACCTTGACTCCAGGAATCGATTTGGAGCGTTCTTTCTGCATCTCCGTCGAACACCCTAAAATTCAACACTTCACCTGCCTGAGCAGCTTGTGGGTAAGGAATCAATTCATTGGTTCCCCACACACTGATGGCCGCATTTTGACGATCGATGCGCGTTGAACCGACCAAGTTTCCACTGGCAGTGAATACACCGATTTCGGATCCAACGGGGATTCTGGCTAGTAATTCGGCCGGTATTCCAATAGTCATGTTATTGGCCGTATTCAAGTTACAGGAATAATACTCCGGTTGAAGCATCGTGTTAGCACTTCCTAAGAATGAGCTTTTCATTGAAATGCTGTTTGAAGGATAAGTGTAGGTAACAGCATCATTCATCAGGATTTGATAACCTAAATCGGGACGAAGGCTATCGATGGTTGAGACTAAAAACTGAACCCAGTAAATCCCTCCATAAGCATCCTTCATTAGGACAATATTATTCACAATCGGGTCCATAAGAGGAACGGTGGCTCCGGGCTCATCGCGCAAATACGGCATCATATTCCATCCTGCAGTTAGGTTGATGGGAGAATTTTCCGGAACAAGGGCAGTTCCCTCAAAAATCAATTCAACCGGCTGAATCGCGTTGATGAAATATGCTTCCAGATTATTCCAAGAACCAATAGTATTCACCGTAAAAGCAGGCCAGTAGATTTGACCGGTACCGGTTTTAACAATACGAATTTGGCTCGCAATACCGTCGAATAGGGTATCTAAATGAGCTTCGAGCGGTACCACGTAAGCACTATAAATTCCCCAGCCTGCATGAATTTCAACCACTTGAATATCGAAGGCTGGCGTGCTGTAGTCAAGCTTGGCATCGATTACAAAACGACCAAAATTCGTGTACGAGGCGGTGTCGGCTCCGGTTAAAGAAGCACTGTAGAAGGTATTCGGACGAGTATAAGGTTCATCCTGAACAGCTAGCGGATAATAGTCGGCTGGAGTTGCGGCAGCAGTTTGAGCAAAACCTATATAGAAGGTTCCGGCAGGCAAACTAACTGGTGTAGCAAAATCTAATTCAATGTACTCCGATAAATCGGCTAATTGTAGCGTATAGTTAGCACTACTAGCCAGTATAGTCAGGTTTTGATCGAGAAGAACTCCGTAAATTACTTGTCCAACCGATGTAGTATCGGTACCCACCATCATGGAAACCCCTTGAATGGAACCGGGAGATTTAAGTTCGTACCGGTTCATGATAATTCCGTCGGAGGTACCAAAACCAAGAGAAGTAATAATGCCACTAGTGTCGGCATAACCGATTAAATCCATTCCAACTTCCTGATAATAGGAATAGCTGTTATTCAGATTGTTCTCGTCGTTCCCAACGCTTACCGTTACGGTGTTTTGACCTAAGTTTTGCGGAGAGAAATTCGGGAATTCAACAACTACTTCCTGGCCGGAAGCCAAACTGGAAATGGTATAGCTTCCAGTAAACGTATTCGCACCACTTACGCTAAGATTAACGGCAACATTACTTTGAGTGGCCGAACCATAATTAAAGACCAATGCCTGAATGGTGTGCGGAGATAGGTGGTCTTTAGCATGCTTTCCATGAGTGTAAACCATATCGACTCCCAAATCATTTTGAAGACATCCTCCACCGATATTGAAGACATAATCCTCTGAGCCGGTGAAGGCATAATTGCCCCCCACAAGCACATTATTGTAATACACTTCGTAATAGCCGGGAGCTTCAATACCATCACCATAATCGTCGAACATAACAAAGGTGTAACACTGATTCGAAGCAGCACATAACTCTATTTGGTACAAGGTATTGCTATCATAAATACCATCGACATAAATTAATTCACCTGCGGCATCGAAAAGTCCCCAATAGGATTCCTCGCCATAATCGTCGGTCAATAATTCAATGTTGATGGTAGCGGTTCCGCTAACGATTATCGTTTCTGCGAAATCATTGCCTGTGTTGCCATCGTTGGTCAATTGTGTCTCGGCCGAAACAGTATAGTGACCTTCGGCAAACATATTTGCTGTGGTATTGAAAGTGAAATCGTACACCGAACCGGATGGAATGCTGGCTGTAACCGTTTGAACAACAGCAGGACCTCCATTAATAGAATAGGCAACCGGGAAATTATTCACCGAACTGGTTCCATAATTCTCGATACTCACTGTAATCGACTCACTTGTTGTTAACTGACAGCTAGTGCCCGAAGTTTGAATATCGACAATTCCGATATCGTAATTAGCCACTTGTCCGACAACAGCACCTAGCATAAATCGGCCATAGGTATTCGCTTCGGTAGGAGTTCCGCCGCTTAGTCCGGTAATGTAATAAGCTCCTTCACGAATGTAAGGCTCTGATTGAGTTCCCATGGGGAAGAATCCTTCCACTGCATTGGCTACTTGTGCAATACCAGAATAGAAGGTTGCATTATTGAAAGTTACAGGCGTAGTATAGGTTAAGGTTTTCCAGGTTCCTAAATCAGCCGTTTGGATTACATAGTTGGGCGAACTGGCGACAATCGTTCCGGAGGCATTCAAACAAACCCCGTAAATCGTTTTCCCCACATTGGTGGTGCCTGTAGCTATAAACACTTTGGTCGCTGTAATAACCTGACTGGCGCCCGACTCAAAAGCCGACATCATGATACCTTCGCCGGTATCATATCCTAAACCACCGGTTGCTTCGGAAGTATCGGCATAAGAAAAGGCTGAACCAACCACTTGATGATAACTGACCGAATTATTGGTCAAGTTGTTATCGGCTGGAACGGTTAGCGTATAGGTATTACTTCCGGTATTGGCCGAAGTAAACGAAGCAAAATTCAGCAGATAGGCTGAACCGGACAACAGATTAGTGGCAGAGGCAGTAAGACTACCGGTATTGGAGCCACTAATGGACAATGTTCCAGTGAGAGAAGTGATGGTGGAAGCTCCTGCATTGGCCACTACACCTTGCGGAGAATGGCTAACTCCTGCGGGAATTTCACCTAAGGTAAAAACGTATCCTGCCAAAGCATCGTTTGTAAACGATTCTTCGATAAGCACATCATCGACCATCCAGGCGTAATCCCATTCGCCATAATAGCGGAAACGGATGTAAACATTGGCCGAATTACCTACCAGAGAGCTTATATCCACCTCGACGATTTCGGCTCCAAAATCGTTCACATTTAAACTGGCATTTACCTCCAACTCTTGCCAAACGCCGGTGGCTCCAATTCGAAAATCGACAAAAGTCTGGCTGTTATATTTCCGATAAATCTGATGAAACTTTAATCGGACATAATTATACCCAACCAAGCTGATAGGACTAACATACTGAATAACTGCATGCTGACTGCCTACCGTATTGGTAGAGACACCAATTGCATCGGAATCGTACATTGCAAAACCATTGGCAACAGTGGGTGAGTTGGGTAGGCCAAGGCTTTCGGAGTAAAACCCAACCGGGCCGGTGGTACTAATAACCCAGTTTTGCGTATTTCCAGCAAGATTTTGAATGGACCATTGCGAAGATTGTGAAAAATCGTTGCTCCAAATTACCACATTGGGCGATTTGGAGGAAGGGGTT
The DNA here is from genome assembly GCA_937954085.1 of uncultured Bacteroidota bacterium. Lineage (GTDB taxonomy): Bacteria > Bacteroidota > Bacteroidia > Bacteroidales > M50B96 > M50B96. The sequence goes on along the minus strand of CALGAK010000112.1, from coordinate 63,218 downwards.
GAAGCTACCGATTGAGGAAATACGGGTGGGACCATCTTATTTTTCGGCGATTCTAACTTAGAGGATGCTGAAGTTTGCTTTGCTTTTGAACGAGCAGAAGCATTGCGATAGGCATCGAGTTTCGCATCATCGTAATCGTGTTGGATCTGCCGATTGGCAGTCGCTTGGGTAGTTGCAGGCTCTTTAGTCGAAATTTGGGCAAAGCCCAGGCTTACGACAAAAAATGCCAGTAGGGTCATGGAAAACTTTTTCATAGAGATAGGATTTAAATGAAACGATGGTTAGCTCTCTTGCAAAGGAGCAAAGGAGATTCATTCAAAGATAGAAATTAATTGATTACGAATTAAAAATGACCCGTTTAGAATTAGTTATTTTTCCGTTTTCGGTGCATACACATCCAAGGCAACCAAAGCGGCTGCGAAACCCCAGAAAGGAGCTGAAATTTTATCCGTATCGAGAAAATTATTTAAAAACCCATGCAGGACATAAGTCGTAAATCCGAGTGTGATACTGAGCGCCATCATTTTATGTTCGGGATTTTCCAATCGGAAATACAAGCGGAAACCCACAAGCATTACTCCGATAACCAATGCCAAGTAACTAAGCATGCCAAGTAATCCTGATTCGGAGAGGGGACCAAAATACTCGCTGTGCGCGTTGCCTAAATCCCCGGCATTGGTACTGATGATGGTTTTTTCGTGCGATAACTGAAAGCTGGCATACTGAAACATGTAAGTTCCCGGACCCCAACCGAAAACCGGACGCTCGGCAAACATCCGAAAAGCAGAATTCCAACGGTTTAAACGCTCCAGATTCGAAGCATCGGTGCGAATATTCGACATCGACTGAATGTGCTCAGAAATATCCTGTGAGGAATCTTGCTTGTTTCGGTTCAGTTCAATCATGATCGACGACCAATTAATGGCAAGGATGACCAGGACGAGAAAGGCTGCAGAAAAAACAAAGACCGGTTTTATCCGCAAACGAATCACCATGTAGATAGCAAAGACGGCAAAAAGGCTCAACCAGGCTGCGCGGGTATAAGAAAGAATGGTTGCGATGGTGAAGATGACAATGAGCACCCACAACAAAAATCGCTGATTGGGAGTAAACTTACCCTTAACCGCAAACCCTAGCAGAACGGGCAGAAATAAAGCGAGTGCTGCTCCATAACTGGTATGGTCGGTAAAGAAGGGATTCATCACGTAATGAGCTGCATTCTTATCGAATAGGCTAATGGCCTGATGGCGATAAACCGCATAGGCGATTACGATAAGCATGGGAATCGCGTATGCCAGCACATACTGTTTGATTCGATCCGGATTTCGGAATAATTGGGTAGCCAGGAGGTAGAAAGCCACTACAAACCATACCCGAACAGCAAAAAATTTAATCGACACAATGGGCATGCTACTCGTTAAGGCCGTGAGCCCAATCCAGAGCAAGTTAAAGGCAATTAGCAGCGTAACCGGATGCCTCCAGATTTGCCGGTCGAATCGACCTTCGAGTAAAAACTTGTACACAAAAAGCAAAAGCACCGCCACCAGCATGGGTTCGGTAGGGATATAAAAATCGATGGGTGAGCCGGGAGCAAATTCCCGAAGTGGAATCGAAAGAGGAACAAGCGAAACAATGAGCAGCAGCACCTTATCGAGCGAGAAAATCGCCAGAAGGACAAATGCGGCCAAAAAGGGAACTAGGGCAAAATAAAAGGAATCGAACCAGATAAAAACTGCGTTGATAGCAATGAAGAGGATGCTATACTTGTAAAACCGATGTCGTTTTTCTCCGGTGATCAACAGCGTCTGTTTTGAGAATTATTGCTTAGAAACCAAAGCTTTCCAACGAGTTCCAACTCCTTGCAAGATAATGAGTAAGAGGAAGGAGAACAGGAAAGTAGAAAAGGTAGAGACACTTACGATTAACCACCGAACCGGCTTCGCTTTACGCTCGGCCTTAACGGCTACGTCCACAGTGAATTGATGTGGCAAGGAATGCTCATAATCGATTCTGGCTTCGGTATATTTTGCTTTTAAACGACTGATGCGTTCGGTTTCATAAATGATCTGGTCGCGCAGCGAGGTATATGCACCTCCATACTCGGAAAGTAAAGCAAGTTTTTCCTCTAACTCTTTAATTCGAGAGGTATTAGAGGTAAGCAATGCTTGTGCATAAGCATCGTTGAACACCTCCGACTGCGATTCATAATTATTGATGCCCAACAATTGAATTTGCTTGAGCGAATCTTGCATAATACCTAGGTTCTTAAGCGCCGAATGATATTCTTTCTCAACCAGGGTGAGGGCTATGAGCGCACGATCTCGCTTCATCTTGGTCATGGCCGTATCGAATAATTGCGTGATAGAGTTAGCAATATCGGCAGCCATTTGTGGATCTTTATCGAGCACTTCGATTACCACCGATTGATACTGAGTTCGTTTGAACTGAATGTTTTTAGAGTACATCCGATTCAGCTTCGTTTGTGGAAAAGCTTCGGCCGAGTCAATATCGTAATGCTCCATGAGCTTAAACTTTTTCACTACTGCATCGCGAATTACATCAGAGTGAAGCACTTGCAACATTTGTTCTACTTCTTGTTCGTCGCCAAACCGAAGAATATCTTTTCTACTTAAATTACTCGACAATAAATCGTTACTAATCGAACTGGACGATGCCGGAAAAACCGTTGCAGAAGATTTAAATAAAGGTTCGATGCTCAAGGATACCACGATTGAAACAACTGCTCCAATAAAGGTGATCGTTGCGAGTAACTTGAAATTCTTCAGTAAGAAAGTTATCACATCGGGTGAATCGAAGGTGAAGGATGAGGCTTGTTTTTCCATAATGAAAGCTTAATCGGAAAATGAAACGCAGTAAGCTGTAGCTTATTCTGCCTGAAGTAAATAATATTGTTTTTTGCCCTGCTGTACAAGGATATAGCGCCGAGCGATCAGATAGCTTGAATCAATCAATGCCTCACTATTCGTCTCCTTTTCCTTATTCAGGCTTAAACCATTCCCTTGAATCAAGCGGCGCAATTCCCCTTTCGACTTAAACACCGGAGCTAAATCGACCAACAACTCCATAACAGGAATCCCGGCATTCAATTGTTCTTTAGCAATGGAAAAAACGGGAACACCTTCAAAAACAGACAGAAAGGTTGCCTCGTCGAGCTTAGCCAAGTTCTCTTTGGTCGCTTTTCCGAAAAGAATAGACGAGGCTTCGATGCTCATTTCGCAGGCTTCGGCAGAGTGAACCATGGTAGTTAATTCGGCTGCCAATCGTTTTTGCAAAATACGAAGGCCCGGATCGGCACGATGCTCTTCGACTAAAGCATCGATGGTAGGTCGATCGAGCAAGGTGAAAATCTTGATGTATTTTTCAGCATCTTCGTCGGAGGTGTTTAACCAAAATTGGTAGAAATGATAAGGAGAAGTTCTTTCCGGGTCGAGCCAAATATTTCCGCTTTCCGTTTTACCAAACTTGCTCCCATCGGCTTTGGTAATGAGCGGACAGGTAATCGCAAAAGCTTCTCCTCCGGTTTTACGACGGATGAGTTCCGTTCCAGTCAGGATATTGCCCCATTGATCGGAGCCACCCATTTGTAATTTGCATTGATCGTTTTGGTAGAGTTCTAAAAAATCGGTCCCCTGAACCAATTGATAGGTAAATTCGGTGAACGACATGCCTTGCTTCGACTCCGAACTCAGTCGTTTCTTAACCGAATCCTTTGCCATCATGTAATTTACAGTGATGTGTTTCCCAATGTCGCGTATAAATTCCAGAAAAGAGAATTGCTTCATCCAATCGTAGTTATTACGCATGAGCGCAGCGTTGGGTGCATCTGAATCGAAATCGATAAACTGAGCCAGTTGTTGTTTTAGCTTCTCCTGGTTATGTCGAATGGTAGCTTCGTCGAGCAAATTACGCTCTTCCGATTTACCCGAAGGGTCGCCAATCATTGCGGTAGCACCACCCACAAGTACAATGGGGCGATGCCCGGCAACTTGAAAATGTTTGAGCATCATTATGGAAACTAAATGCCCAATATGCATGGAGTCGGCTGTAGGATCAATCCCGACGTAAGCCGTGGTCATTTCTTTTTTTAACTGTTCTTCAGTCCCCGGGGTAATATCGTGGATCATTCCCCGCCAGGTTAACTCTTCGACAAAACTCATTGCTACGCTAAATAATTGATTAAGTATTTTTTGTGCGGCAAATATAACATAAGTAGTAGCTTCGGCAATCGGAATAAGCCTACTCTCCGCATCAAAACGAAGCCCTCGAAGCAAGCGTTAAAAATTCATTTCTCATAACTTTATGTTTTAGCTTTGTGAAAAAATACGATTCCATGAAATCCATTGCGATTATCCTTCTGGCAACACTGAGCGCGATTCAAGTTTTCGCTCAAAAGAATCTCATTCAAGCTAGTTTTTATCAGGTTCCCTTTTATCACCAAACGGAAGGCCCCTACATAGAAACCTACACCAGCATTTTTGGTAATTCCATTCATTTTAAAGAAATCGGAAGCAATCAGTTTCAGGGCGATATCGAAGTATTATACCTTATCTCGAAGGATAGTACAATCGTAGATTACAAAAAAATAAATCTCCGCAGTCCAATCTTGCAAAGCGATAGCCTTGCTAAACCCAACTTTCTGGATGTTCAACGATTCTTCCTCCCGGCTGGAACTTATACCTTAACGCTGAGGATGATCGACCGGGTTTTACCCAGCGACACCACTCGTCTCGATTATCCTTTTACCATCGAAAGTCACGATCAAATGGGAGCAATTCAATGTAGCGGTACTCAATGGGTCGAACACTTCGAAGCGGAAGAAGGGGAATCCATCTTGCATAAAAATGCATATAAGATCATTCCTTATGTTTCGAACTTCTTTCCAGCCAATGCGAATCAGCTTTCCTTCTACAAGGAAATTTATTTCCATCCCGATTCATTCGAGGGAACCGAACAGTTTTTATTGAAGTACTACATCGAAAAATACGAAACCCAAACTCCGCTAACCGCTTACAATCAATTCAAACGAATTTCGGTTAAACCTGTGCAAGTTGTTTTTTCGAAATTCGACATTAGCAAGCTGGCAAGCGGAAATTACACTTTAGTGATTGATATTAGAAATAAGGACAATGAGCTCATTTTCAGTAATCGAAGCTTATTCCAGCGAAGCAATCCGGGTGTCGGCTTAGCGATCGACGATGTTCAAGCTGTTTCGGCCGAATCGACCTTTGCCTCACGAATTACCTCGATCGATAGTCTCAAATATTACCTCGATGCCCTCTACCCGATTAGTGCGGTGAACGAAGTTCAATATGTTGAAAACCTTCTTCGCACCGACGATATCGATAAGATGCAACAGTTCTTTTTCTATTTCTGGAATAATCGCAATGCCGAAAATCCCGAAAAAGAATGGCTTAACTATAAAGGTAAACTCGATCGGGTAAATCTTAGCTATTCAACTCAAGTGCGAAAAGGTTACCAAACCGACCGCGGTAGAGTTTATCTTACCTACGGTGAACCGAATGTTGTAGCCCGTGAACGCTACTTGCCCGATACGCTTCCCTTCGAAATTTGGCAGTATTATGAACTGGAAGGCTTCCGCGACCGGAAGTTCCTTTTCTACAACCCTCATCGGCAATGGAATACTTATGAATTGCTCCACTCCAACATGATTCGCGAGCTTAAAAACGAAAACTGGTTATTGCAACTGTACGACTATTACAACCCACTCGGATCGACAGAAAGTTTAAAATATGATTTGAAAAGCTTGCGAAATTCCGATTACGGGATGCGCGTGCTTCGTTTGTGGGACAATCCTTAAAACAAAATCAGCGAGAGCAGAATCTATTTTAAACAATTAATTATCAACATAATAGATCTGAATCAAAATCAAAACTCATCATCTGATCCATCCTTTCGTTTGTTAAATTATTGAAAAGTTTACCCAAGAGTTTATTCATTTCTTATTTAGAATGAAATGAGTAATTCATCCTATTATCAAGGCTTTCCAACAATCCTTATTTTTGTTTAACCTTTAAAAACAATAGTTAAACAAAATGCACAATTCCCTAGCTATTGTGGAATCCAAACGCCCCTCATATATTTGCTGAACACAAAAACAAAAGTCGGAGGAACAAACATGACAACAGAACGATTCAGTCAAGATTTACTTAAGCTCAAGGAAAACTTAAAGCACTTCGCCCTTAGTCTAACCGCTAATTCAACTGAAGCCGAAGATTTGCTCCAGGAAACTTTTTACAAAGCCCTTAAATATCGTGAACAATACGAAGATCAAACGAATTTGAAAGCATGGGCTTACACCATTATGAAGAATACCTTCATCAACAACTACCGCAGAGCTGTAAAGCAAAACACAGCCTTTGACACCACGAAAGATTTGTATTTCTTAAACTTGCCTCAAACATCGGCTTTCGAAAATGCAGAATCATTACTCAGTATGACTGAAATTCAACGTGCTATCGATTCCCTCGAAGACGACTACAAACGTCCGTTTGAAATGCATGTCGAAGGATTTAAATATAAAGAAATTGCAGAAGAGCTGGAACTTCCAATAGGAACGGTGAAGAGTAGAATTTTCTTTACCCGTCAGAAGCTCATGAAAATGTTAGGAGATTATCCTCAGAACTAATGTTTGTTAATTAAGTTAGCTATTGTGAGGCCACCTTTACGGGTGGCTTTTCTTTTTTGTATCGTTCCAGCTCCGAACAAGCGGATGTTTGCCAGAAACGGATTCCGTCCACTCTAACCGGCGCTCCTCACCGGGAAGCATATCGAAATAGTTGTCTTGCTTCAATCCTTCTACATACAATCCTTTAACTAATCCCGATGCCTTTAGAACCAAATGGTCTCCTTCCAAGCTGACTTGTAACACCTCCTTCGCTGACTTAAGTTCTAATTCTTTGGGTCGAACCATATAATGCAGGTAACGCGCTTTTTCCTGTTCGCCTGAAAGCAAGCGACCCACCCACAAGGTTCTCCTCGGATCAAACGAAGGCAAATCGTCTATCAGGATTCGTTCCCACACCTGATTCGACAAAGCCGGCACTTGAATGTCTTTCCCATCCGCTGTCAAAACTTCACCATCGAAATCGATTAATTGCCATTCCAGCCTCATGTTCGCATCGTGAATGGAATCGGAATTGACTCGCACAAACCATTCCCCATCCGCCTCTTCGACACCAATCATAAAGGTTTTGAAAGCATCGCGTGCTTTGTAATGAAGCGCCTTTCGATTATAGTGGTAATCCATCGACGACCAGGAAACTACCGGCCAGCAATCATTCAATTGCCAATAGAGTGTACCCATATTATAGGGTTTCTTCATGCGGTGATAGCGAATCGCCAGTTCCATACCATGCGCTTGCAGCAACTGACTCACATAGGCAAAGGTTTGCAGATCGGAGGGAACCTCGAAATAATCGTTCATGTAGTGCTCGATGGTTTGATTACCGGTAGGATGTTTTTGATGACTCAGCATCAAGGGATCGTAAAGTGATTGCCCCTCCTTAGGAATGTATTTTTCGATGAGCGCCCAGTCCGGGAAAGCCTGAAAACCATATTCGCTCATAAAACGACCGGTTTTTTCGTTGAACCGTTCAAAGGGTTCCATTCCCCACCACACTCCCCAATAATGATGGTCGCCTTCGGTAAGCGACTCCGGGTGTCCCCAACCAAAAGTAGGTGAACTCGGATGATAATGGATTCCCGGATGATGCTTCCTAACTAATTGAGGCAAAATAGCTTCGAACAATACCTGGTAGTCGGAGTAAATTTGAGCTTCTTCCTGTGGGGAATAATTAAATTGTTGTTGCCACCCCCAGTCTTTCCAGCCATTATCTACTTCGTTGTTGCCACACCAAAGCGCCAGGGAGCTATGTTTCCGCAAGCGCCGTATTTGCTGTTCGGCCTCCACTTCGACCGTTTCCAGAAAAGCTTCGTTGCCCGGATACATGGCACAGGCAAACATAAAATCCTGCCAGACTAAAATGCCCTTTTGAGAACATAGTTCATAGAAATAATCCTCCTCATACACCCCTCCTCCCCAAACGCGAATCATGTTCATGTTAGCATCGAGCACCTCGGCAATGAGTCGCTCAATGCGCGAGGAATCGACTCGTGTAAGGAAATTATCCTGCGGGATATAATTCGCCCCTTTAGCATAAACGGGTACTCCATTCACCTCGAAGAAAAAACTTCTTCCGTCGCGATCTTTTTCCTGCATCAATCGAATCGTTCGTATGCCTGTTTGCACACTGGCCTGACGAATCTGCCGCTCACTACTCACCTCTAGGTCGAAATCGTACTGAAATGCTTCGCCATAGTGAACAGGCCACCATAGCTTCGGATTCGTTACCGCAAATTTCCACTGAATCTCGTTCCATCCAGAGTCTAGTTCAAAGTGGAACGTTTCCTGCCAGTCTACTAATTGCGGAGACGTCAATTGAACTTCTACTGCTTGATTTAGGTAGCTTTCTATCGAGAAGGAAGCAAACATCAATGCTTGTTCATGTTGAATTTCGAGGGTCGAAACATAAAAATCCTGTAAGTCCATTTCCTGAAAACAACTTATGAAAATAGGCTTAAAAATTCCGGAAGTAACCAAGCTGGGACCCCAATCCCAACCAAACTGATAAGGCGCTTTACGAGTAAAAACCCGCTCGTCGGGTAAGCGATAAGGGAGTGAATCGGCCTGATTACGATTGTATTGCAAGGGAGAATGAAATCGAATAAGTAACTCGTTTTCACCAGGCACAAAATCCGTGTCGATATCGATTGTGTAGCTACGGAACATATTGTTGCTATGCAGCTTAAGCACTCCATTTACCCAAACGTCTGCATGCGTATCGAGTCCTTCGAAAATTAGTTTTCGGCCTTCGAAATTAAAAAGAGAATCGGGCAAGGTAAGTCTAGTGCGATACCACCAATCGGTTTCACCCACCCATTGAACCCGTTTTTCCTCATCGGCATAGTATGGATGGGAAATAACTCCATTTTCCATCAGGTCGAGAAAGTTCACGCCAGGAACTTTGGCGGGCATCCAAACGGAATCCATGGCAGCTTTAAATTCCCAATCGGAAACGAGTTTGGCTCGATACGCCTCTTGCAGCGGTTTTTCTTGACAAGCATGAAAGATTAATAAGAACCAGAGAAAGGATATAATTCGAACCATTGTAGTCAGCTATTAGCTTCAAAAATAGTGATAATAGCATGGAATTCCGTAAAAGAATCGGAGAGGAATAAAATCTTAATTACATTTGTGCACACTGCTTGGATTGTTATACTTAGGAAGCCTTCTAACCGCATCGAATGAGGGATAAAAGCTCATTTACAATCTTCAGCTTAAAACCTGGATATAAAGTTATTACAACATGAAAAAAGCACTTTTTTCTTTCATCCTTCTCGCAGGAATCAGTTTGGCACTTCCTTCTTGCGACGAACCGGTCAATTGTCCGCAAGGAAATTTTTGCACGATTGGGAACACCTTTGAGTTTCAATCGAACAATGCCGGAGCCAAACTTATAATCGATGTTCCCGAGGGTGCCGTTTACAATAACTCAGCGATACTGGCAACCGATTTAGTTCCCGGTTATCCGGCGCAAATTGGGTATTTTCATCCCAAGCGCTACTTCATTGGCAGCATGTTTAAAATTGAGCCCACCGACCTTCCGCTCAAATCGCTCATAAACCTAACTATTCAATATCCCGGAGGTGCCGAAACCGATCGATTAGGCAATAATTATTCGAACGACTTGCTCCTTTATTACATCACCGACGATAACTGGAGTATTGTGAATGAATCGACCCATGATCCCTTCAGCCGCCAAGTAAGCGCCAATGTATTACGACTGGGAACCTACGCCATTGCTGCACCTCGTGAACCCATCGAAGGAGAATGGTGGTTAGAAAATGAAGACCTTGATTGGGGCTATTCCAAACGAATGGTATTCTTGCATGATCTAAGCGGATATTGGGAAGAAGTTCACGACTGCGGACCAACACCTCAAGACTCCAACTTGCAACTCAGCTACGAAAGTTTTGAGTGGAATATGGTAAACGATTCGGTGGTTAGCTTATATAGTTTTACGCCAAAACAGGTTTGTGACACCATTGGTTTCACCCGAAGCGACCTGATGAACACCGCGATTCAACTCGACGACAATAACCTGACCTTCCCTGGAGTAGGAGCTTTACGACGTATCAAATAATACTTCAACTTATGCCAACTCCCGACTTCCCGATTTATGTAGCGGGTCGATGGACTCAAACCAATCATCCGCTAGCTGTTTTTAATCCCCACGATCAATCCCTTATTGCCCAAACCTTTCTGGCTGGGAAAGATGAACTTGAAACAGCCATTCATGCTGGATTATCTGCTCAGGATTCGTTAAAAAACATGCCCTCCTACCGGCGATTTGAAACACTGAGGTATATTTCAGATGAACTCTTTCGGAATAAAAAAGAGTTGGCCCATTTGCTTTCCGAAGAATCGGCCAAACCTTATCGGTATGCTTTAGGAGAGATTGAGCGAGCTGCTCAAACTTTTCTAGTAGCTGCCGAAGAGAGCAAGCGACTCCCGGGTGAAACGCTTAGTCTCGATTGGACTCCAGCCGGGGCCGGCAAAGAAGGCATTATCCAGTATTTTCCTGTTGGACTGATTGCCGGCATTGCACCTTTTAATTTTCCGCTCAATTTAGCGGTTCATAAAATTGCTCCGGCCATGGCTTCGGGAAACCCGATCATTTTAAAACCAGCTCGTTCCACTCCTCTTTCTGTCCTGGCCTTAGCTAAAATCATCGATCAAACCGAATGGCCCAAAGGAGGCATTTCCATTCTCCCGATGGATCGCGAGGCAGGAAATCAGCTCGTAACCGATCCTCGCATCAAAATGCTATCCTTCACCGGTTCGCCCGAGGTAGGTTGGGAAATGAAAGCGCGCGCCGGCAAAAAGAAAATTGCTTTGGAGCTCGGAGGGAATGCAGGCGTGATCGTTAGCGAATCGTGCGATCAACTGAATGTTGCCGTTCAAAAATGCATTGTTGGTAGCTTCGCCTACTCCGGACAAGTTTGCATTCACGTTCAACGCATCTACGTTCAAAGGAGCGTTTTCAAAGCCTTCGCCGAACAATTTGTAGCGCTTGCCAGTCGACTAAAAATGGGGAATCCAACCGAACCCGAGACCGAAATCAGCTCGATGATCGATGAGGCCAATGCTCTGCGCGTGGAATCCTGGATTCAAGATGCTGTTGAAGATGGAGCACGTATTTTACTTGGAGGGAAAAGGCATCAGAACTATGTGGAGCCAACGGTATTGACCAATACCAAACGAGAAATGAATGTTTGCGCCCTGGAGATTTTTGGACCCGTTGTCAGTTTAGAACCTTTCGACACCTTCGACGAAGCAATAAACTTAATCAACGATTCTGAATTCGGATTACAAGCAGGCGTGTTTACCAACCACATCGATGAAATGAATGCTGCTTTTCAGCGCCTGGAAGTGGGCGGAGTAATTATCAACGATGTTCCTAGCTTCCGTATGGACCATATGCCATATGGTGGTGTAAAAAACTCCGGCTTTGGCCGCGAAGGAGTGAAGTACACGATTCACGAAATGATGGAACCCCGTTTATTGGTAAAAAACCGGGGATAAGTCCAAAGGAATTCACGATTTTTCTTATCGAGCGAAATCAATTTAGACCACTTAAGCTGCTACAAAGACTTATAATCGGGCAAGGTCTCCAGGAAATGGTATTGTTTTAGTTCGGCATCAACCCGACAGCAGTAATGATCGAAGCCATTGGTTAGAAAAAAATAAGGAAGATGAAAGTGATAATTATAAGCAGCAGCCTGATCGAAAACCGCCTGTGTAATTTTCACGCTAGGAGCCTTACACTCAACCAGTAAAGCAGGCTGAGCCTGTGCATTGTACACCAGCAGATCGGTGCGAAAGTTTTTACCCTTCATTTTAGCCGGAGCTTCGGTACTCATCACGCCGGCAGGATAACCAAACGACTCCACCAGGTAAAAGGCGGCATGCTGCCTAACCCATTCTTCGGGAGTGAGACGAACCATTTTTTTTCGAAAGGAATCGAAAATGAACACATTCCCCTCTCTTTTCTCCAGGCGAAAAGGATAAGAAGGGAAATTTAGTTCCGGGAAATGTGCTAACCACTCCGGTTTCTTATTCATGCAGATAGATTTTGGCTGTAGGCAAAGTTATAAATCCCTTGCTTTTATCTGGTTGGAAATTTTGAGCAACAAGCCTTTCGAGCTATCAATGCTCCAGGCCATTCAAGATCCATGCTGGGCGGAAGCTACAAGTCAAAGCCTAAAACCCACTTCTTTTCAAAAAAGTAAAAGCAATACATCGCATTTAGTATTAGTTTTGAGAAATTTTCCGGCAGCCTTCTCCTGCCAATTACAAACTTAACCGGGAGCATCGACATGTCTGTGTATTTGCGTTATTTCCTTGCCGTACTGAGTGGTTTTTTATTGCATCTGGGTTGGTCCGATTGGGGGTCAGGCCTGTTTCTTTTAATAGCACTGGTTCCCTTACTTTCGATTGAAGCTTATTATTTCAGCGAATATCCAACCACAAAAATTCTTGCCCTCTTACCCTACCCGATTGTAAGTTTTCTTCTTTGGAACAGCTTAAATACATGGTGGATTTGGAATGCAGCTCCCATTGGCGCCATTGCTGCCATTCTGCTAAACACCCTCATGATGACCACCGTTTTCCTTCTTTTTCATCTTTCGCGAAAAAAGATTGGAACGGCAGCCGGCTATTTAGCTCTTATATTTTATTGGATTGGCATGGAATACTTCCATTTGAACTGGGAGCTCAGTTGGCCCTGGCTAAATTTGGGCAACGGTTTAGCTAAAAACATCCCTCTAGTTCAATGGTATGAATACACAGGAGTTTTGGGAGGTAGCTTATGGATTCTTGCGAGTAATGTTTTGCTGGTAACGCTTTTAAATCGATACCTTCAAGTTCGAAACACCCATGCTATTTTAGTGAAAGGAATCTTGTGGGTGCTTTTGCTAGTCGTTCCTTCGTGGATATCCTGGCATCGGTACAAGCACTACGAAGAAAAAGAATCGACCTATCAGTTTGCTGTTATTCAGCCGAATATCGATCCTTATCTGGACAAGTTCGATGGGATGACTGCTCGTGAGCAAGTGAATCGGATGCTCGAACTGGCTGAGGAGGTAGCGACCGATGAAATTGATTTCTTCCTTGCTCCTGAAACGGCCATTCCCTATTCGGTGAACCTGAGCAAACTTCAGGGAGATGCCTCGGTGAAAGAATTGATTGGGTTTCTCGATAGTTATCCGCAAGCTGCTTGGGTAATTGGAGCGAGCACCCGAAAATGGTACGAAGCCGGCGAGCCCCACTCACCCACTGTGCGCAAACATCCTTCGGCTGAACGATATTACGACAATTACAATTCAGCGCTCTTTTTGGAGTCGGATGGGAAGGCCGATGTGTATCATAAATCGAAGCTAGTGGTGGGAGTCGAAACGATGCCCTTTCCCAAAACCATGAAATTTCTGGAGCACCTAATTGTCGATTTGGGTGGAACGACCGGTAGCTTGGGCAAGCAGGCTTACCCTTCGGTATTCAAGCGAGCAAACGATAGTATTCGAATAGCACCGGTTATCTGTTACGAATCGATTTATGGTGAATACATGAGCGGTTACATGAGGCAGGGAGCTCACTTCATTGCCATTATAACGAACGACGGTTGGTGGGATAATACTCCCGGTTACAAGCAGCACCTTCGGATGGCACAACTGCGCGCGATTGAGTGTCGTAGGAGTATTGCCCGGAGTGCGAACACGGGTGTTTCTTGCTTTATCAATCAACGTGGCGACCTTAGTGAAGAAACCCCATTTTGGGAACCGGCTGCTATACAAGCCGGCTTAAATGCGAATAATGTACTTACGGTTTATGTGCGCTATGGCGATTTTCTGGGAAGGATTTTGGGATTCTTTGCTATTCTGATTTTGCTCTACACGATTAGCCTCAGCATTTCCAAAAAGGAACTGAAAAAAAGATAATGCAGCGGGCAATTGGCTACTTAAATCAGGGTAACTGATGCGAGTTAGTTGGCCATATTGGTATAAACTTCCTGCACATCGTCGTCGTCCTCAATTTTATCGAGTAGCTTGCCGATATCGGCAATCTGCTCCTCGGTAAATTCCACGGGATTGGTTGGGAATCGCTGCAGATGAGCTTTTTGTGGTTCTAGACCCATGTCCTCCAACGCTTTTCCCAAAGACCCGAAATTCGTATAATCGGCGTAGAGATAAGCTATTCCTTCGTGTTCTTCAATTTCCTCCAATCCAAAATCGATGAGTTCCAGTTCAAGGCTTTCCAGATCGATGGAATCGTTCACCGGTAATTCGAAGACTGCTTTGCGGTTAAACATGAATTCCAGCGAGCCGGTTGGGACAAGACCGCCCCCTACTTTATTGAAATAAGACTTGATATTGGCGACCGTTCGAGTGGAATTATCGGTTGCGCATTCGACAAATACCAAGACGCCATGGGGTCCTTTCCCTTCGTAATTTACCTCGACATAGGAATCGGCATCTTTTCCGGCAGCACGTTTGATGGCAGCATCGATGTTATCCTTGGGCATATTTTGCGCCTTCGCATTTTGGATGGCGGTGCGCAAACGAGAGTTTAACTCCGGATCGGTTCCTCCTTCTTTTGCAGCAATAGTAATCGATTTAGCTAAACGAGGAAAGATGCGAGACATCTTACCCCAACGTTTTTCTTTCGCAGCTCTGCGATATTCAAAAGCTCTTCCCATAGGTTTTTCAATTAGGTGGGCAAATTTAAAAATAGACGGATAAAAACAGCTAGATAAAATGGAAAAATCCATGAGAACGATGGATATAACTGCATCCTACGTCCATGGATTTTTCCATTCCTATTTTAAACAATTCTCTTGCTTAGGCAGGCTGATAAGCGGTAACATTTTTCATTCCTTCCTGAATTGCGTTTTCGTTCATTGGAATGAGGTTATGATATCGAGTTGGCAGGGATTTTTTGAGGCCCAACACAACGTTTTCGAGCTTTACAATCGGCTTAATTTGGAGGTAAGCACCCAACACGATCATGTTGAAAATTTTGGTATTCCCCAAATCAGCAGCCTTTTTGGCTCCTTCGATTTGAAAGATTCGAATATCGGTACGCGACGGATGACGGGTAATACCGTTGGGGTCGTATAAGAGCACTCCACCCGGTTTCACGGCTTCTTCGAACTTATCCATCGATTGTTGATTCAAAATAATAGCGGTATCGAATTGATTCAGGATGGGCGAGCTAATTCGCTCATCGCTAACGATAACTGTAACGTTGGCTGTTCCACCACGCATTTCGGGTCCGTAGGAAGGCATCCAGCTTACTTCCTGGTCCTGCATGATTCCACTGTAAGCTAAAATCTTACCCATGGAAAGCACTCCTTGGCCACCAAATCCGGCAATGATAATTTCTTCGGTCATATTGCTAATTTTTTCAGATTACTACTCAGGTACTTTAATATCGCCCAAAGGATAAAAAGGAAACATATTTTCTTCCATCCATTTGTTGGCTTGAACCGGAGTCATTTTCCATCCGGAGTTACAATTCGAAACAATCTCTACGAAAGTGGTACCTTTCTTTTGTTTCTGAAGTTCAAAAGCCTGACGAATAGCTTTTTTCGCTTTTCTTACGTGTTTGGGTGTGTGAACAGCCTGACGAGAGACAAAACTAGTTCCAGGTAATTGTGCAACTAATTCAGTCATCTTTAGGGGATTTCCCATCATATCAACATCACGACCGTAAGGCGAAGTTGATGAGCGCATTCCCGGGAGAGTGGTAGGGGCCATTTGTCCTCCAGTCATCCCGTAAATACCATTATTCACGAAAATGATGGTGATATTTTCACCACGGTTACAAGCATGGATCGTTTCGGCAGTTCCGATAGCAGCCAAATCACCGTCGCCCTGATACGTAAAGACAAACTTTTCGGGATAACAGCGCTTAATTCCGGTAGCAACTGCCGGAGCACGTCCGTGGGCAGCTTGTTGCATATCGATGTTCATAAATTCATAGGCCAACACCGAACAACCAACCGGAGCAACACCGATCGTTTCTTCGCCGATTCCCATCTCTTCGAGCACCTCCATGGTGATGCGATGAGCAGTTCCATGACCGCAACCCGGGCAATACGACAGCACGTTGTCGGTCATTAACTTTGTTTTCTGATAAACCAGATTTTCCGGTTTAATAATATCTTTTGCTAGCATGTTTTATCCTCCAATGATTTGTGTTTCCAGCGCATTTACAACTTCGTCGGGTGTAGGAATATTTCCTCCGAAGCGGCCAAAATGCTCTGCCTTGATTCGACCATTTACTGCGAGTTTCACATCTTCGATCATTTGACCGGAACTCATTTCCACAGCCAACATGCCTTTTACCTGACCGGTTAAGCGACCGATTTCAGCTTTGGGGAAAGGGAATAAGGTAATGAGACGCAATAACCCGGCTTTAATCCCTTTACTTCGGGCTAATTGAACGGCCTTTTGACAAACCCTAGCACTAGAACCGTAAGCTACAAAAACGTATTCGGCATCGTCGCACTGGAATTCTTCAAATCGAACTTCGTTCGCTTCAATCTCAGCATATTTCTTCTGTAAATGAATATTATGCGCTTCCATTTCGTCGGCTTTTAAGGCCAGCGAAGTAATTACTCGACGCTCGGTTCCATCTTTCTTCCCGGTTGTTGCCCAAGCATAGCGTTGCTTAATCTCTTCGTCGGTTAATCGTGGACGCTGTTCAATTAAGTACACTTTTTCCATCATCTGACCAATAACTCCATCGGAGAGAATCAGGACTGGGTTTCGGTATTTGAATGCTAGGTCGAAAGCATCGACCACATAATCGGCCATTTCTTGCACACTCGAAGGAGCAAGCACAATGAGTCGGTAGTCGCCATGTCCACCGCCCTTAACCGATTGAAAATAATCGGCTTGCGAAGGCTGAATAGTACCCAAACCTGGGCCTCCACGTACAACATTTAAGATGACGCAAGGCAGTTCGGCTCCGGCTATGTAGGAGATTCCTTCCTGTTTCAGACTAATACCCGGACTCGAGGAGGATGTCCAAACTCGTTTACCGGCACCGGCAGCACCATAGACCATGTTGATGGCAGCCACTTCGGATTCGGCTTGTAAAACGACCTTACCGGTACGCTCATGGGGCTTCTCGGCCATCAAATATTCAATTACTTCCGATTGAGGCGTAATGGGGTATCCGAAATAAGCATCGGCTCCGGCACGAATTGCAGCTTCTGCAATCGCTTCATTACCCTTCATCAATTTTAATTCTCTTGCCATGTTTATCGATTGTTTATTTTTTAAGCTTCCACTTTTGCACGATAGACTGTAATCACTCCGTCGGGACATACAATAGCGCAATTATTGCAGCCAGTACATTCCTCTATATTAGCCGGATAAGCATAATTATAGCCTTTACCGTTTACTTCTTTTGCCATCTCGATTACCGAAGTAGGACATGCTGCCACGCAAACCACGCAACCTTTGCATTTTTCGTAATCTATTACGATAGCTCCTTTTACCTTTGCCATGTTCGTTGAATTTTATGTAAGGGTTTTACATTAACTGCAACAAAGGTAAAGAATTAAAACAGGAGGTCGTTTATGTTTAAAATCAGCTTTTACCCGCCGCTTGAAATACCGATTCAAAGCGCTTGCGACTATTTGGAAAGATTCTAAACACCATTCATGTCCTGCAACAGTAAAAATCTGATTTTTCAATCTTAATTTTGTCCCCAAATCATACATTTATGTTTCAAATAGGTCTTTTTGCTAGTCATACTCCTTACCTGATTCTGGTATTGGCCTATATTTTTATTCATTCTACTCATCTTTATCAACAAAATACGGAGCCAAATAATTCTATTACAACTGGCTCAGAAGGCTTCCACTTCGATAGCATGAGCTATCCGGAAGCATCGATCGACTTAAACTTTGAAACAGAAAATTCCTTGGTTGCTGAGGATCAAACTCAGTGTGTTTCGAAACCTGCTATCTCGGTAGAATACCTGCCTCCTGCCCGCCATGGGCCTTGCCTCGCAAACGACTGCAAGTGGCTTCCATTCTCGCGTCCACCGCCAACCTACATGCTTTTAAGTTAAATACGGGTGTAAAATCCCGAAGCGTTCCCAAAGGTCCCCACCCTTGTAAGAACGAATCAAGACGATTACCGGCCAGGAATCCCTGTTTAGACGCAATACCTGCGTCTGGCCATGATTTCGGAAAGGTGACCAGCTAACTTAAAAACTCATCCACATGACGAACAAACTTATTTTTGGAATCGCGTTTAGCCTTTTCCTTTCAATTTCCGCCATTGGTCAGGAAAACTTCACTCACCCCGACAGCTTATTATTAAAAGAGTTGGAGATTTACGAAGTAACCATCGAAGCATCGCGCAACGAATCGAAGCTCAAGGACTTACCTGTTTCCTTATCCATTATTAATGCTCGGACAATTAAAAACAACGACATTTCTACTCTTCACCATGTGGCAGGGATAACTCCCAATTTGTTCATGCCCAATTATGGTTCAAAACTTACCTCGCCGGTTTATATCCGGGGGATTGGATCTCGCATCAATTCACCTTCCGTAGGACTTTATGTGGATGGAATTCCCTACTTCGAAAAATCGACTTTCGCATTTGAGTTTTTCGATTTGGAACGGATCGAAGTTTTACGCGGGCCACAGGGTACTTTATTTGGACGCAACAGCATGGGCGGGCTCATTAACATCACAACCAAGAACCCCATGCAACACCAAGGTGGCGCTATGAACCTAAGCTACGGTAATTATGGTCAATACCGAGCCAATATCGAACACTACAACAAGGTGAATGAGAAATTTGCCTACTCCTTTTCGTGGAATGCACAACACACCAATGGGATGTATATGAATGAGTTCAACAACCGACCAGTGGACAAATTAAACTCGTATGGATTCCGGAATAAGCTCATTTATCAGTGGAGCGACAAAGTGACCTTGGAAAACATTGCGATGGTTGAAAACAGCAAACAGGGAGGTTATCCGTATGCTTTATGGAACGATTCTCTGGAGGCTGCAAATCCGGTTAATTATAACAATCCTTCGGGTTACGACCGGCTCCTATTCTCCGATGCCTTGAAGTATCGCTACCAAACGAAAGACTATGAATTGAGCAACACCTTATCGTTTCAATACCTCGATGATATTCAACGGATTGACCAGGACTTCACGCCCGCCGATTTGTATTATGTGGAACAAACTCAAGAGCAGAAGATGGTTGCCAACGAGTTGATTGCACGTTCGCGCGGTGAGAGGAAATTCAGCTGGTTGGTTGGAATTTTTGCCTTTCATCAATCCTTCGATAATGCTGTCGAAGTAGATGTTATTCCTCAAAACATGTGGTATTTAAAACAATACGATAATACCGTAAATGGATTTGCCGGTTTTGCTCAAGCATCGTATCACCTCACGCCATCGCTTTCGATAACCGGTGGTTTACGCTACGATTATGAATCGTCCGGAATGGCGTACCAATACGATTTACAAATGGGCGAGAACATGATGCCTCCCATCGACACCGTCTATCCTGGATTAACCGACCGAATAATTCTTCCCAAATTAGCCTTGAATTACACGATCAATAACGCGAATATTTTCGCCTCCTACACCACCGGATACAAGCCAGGCGGATTCAACTCAACCTTTGAAAAACCCGAACACCTTACGTTTAAAAACGAACGCAGTAATAATTATGAACTGGGCATTAAGAGCCCATTTTACCAAAACCTGTTGTATGCTGAGTTTGCCTTGTTCTACACTGCACTGGAAAATCAGCAAATCTACCTAACAGCCCCCAGCGGACGAGGCAGTTATTTGGGCAACAGCGGCTTATCGGAGAACAAAGGAATAGAACTTACCTTACGCAATTCCCCCATCAATGGATTCGAGGGAATGATTGCCTACGGATATACCCACTCGCAGATTTTGGAATACGTTCAAGACGAAGAAACAAATTTCAACAACAACTATACTCCATACATTCCCCGGCATACCTTGGCTGTTCAACTTACGAAAACCTTTCGCATCAAAGGATTCGAAACCTTCGAATACATCAAACTAAACGCTATGTATAACCAGGTAGGTCAAACTTATTGGAACTTAAGCAATACATACAAACAAGAGACTTACGGATTATTAAACGGCAAAATCTCCTTCATACGCGACGATTTTCAGTTCGATTTCTGGGGGCGTAATATCTTGAACGCGAACTATCAAGCCTTTTTATTCGAAGCACTTGGCAATACGTATGTTCAAGTAGGGCAACCCATGCAATACGGAGTTTCCTTATCGATTAAGTTCTAATATACGCCAATTATGTCGGAAAAAAACTGGACCAAGTTTCCCATCCTTTTCAGCCTGTACATTGCGCAATCGGTGCCTATGAGCTTCTTCTCGACCGTGGTACCGGTTATTATGCGGCAGGAAAACTACTCCTTGCAATCGATTGGACTATTACAGCTGGTGAAGCTGCCCTGGATTTTCAAGTTCCTGTGGGCTCCGCTCATCGATAATTCAGCCCAATCGAAAAAGAAGTTGAGGTTATGGATACTTGGTTCAGAACTTTTTTACGCACTGGTTATCGTGAGCATCGCTTTCTTTAATCTGGAAACGAATTTTGAACTCATAGTAATTCTTCTCGTAATCGCCTTTACTGCATCGGCTACACAAGATATTGCAACCGATATTTTCGCCATTCGCATCCTTAAACCCGAAGAACGAGGCATCGGGAATAGCATGCAATCGGCAGGTAGTTTTGCAGGTAGTTTGCTGGGAACAGGCGTATTGCTGCTAGCCTACTATTACTTCGGATGGACAAACCTCCTTCTCCTCTTGGCTTCCTTTGTCGCCTTTGCAATTATTCCCATGTTGCTTTATAGGCGTCCGGTGGAAGCTAGCCCTCCCGAAAAAAAGGTTCAAATCTGGGATGTAATCTTATTCTTTAAAGAAAAGAAATGTCGCAAACATCTGTTAATCCTACTATTTTACTACTCTGGCATTATAGGCATTCTGGCCATGTTAAAACCGTACATGGTCGATTTAGGCTATAATGTGAAAGAAATTGGCTTCATGTCGGGAATAGTTGGCACCTCGGTAGCCGTGTTATTCTCGTTACTCTCAGGGATGTTCATTCGCCGATATGGGAAGAAATTGGCCATTTACCTCTTTGCTTTTATCAATCTGGGCGTTGCCAGCTATTTCTATTATTTGGCCCATCATCCTCCAGGTTTGTTTGAAATGTATCTGGCCATTATTCTCCTGTGGGGAGCATATGGTCTATCCACCGTGATTATTTATACCCAATCAATGGATATGGTGCGAGTCAATAAAGAGGGAACCGATTTTACCGTTCAAATTGTCCTGACTCATTTGAGTGGTTTAATCATGGCCATTATCAGTGGGCACGTAGGCGACCGACTGGGTTACCATGGTCTGTTCGGGATCGAGATGGCGCTGGCATTTATTAGCATCCTCATCATTTTGTACAACTTCCCGGTTTGGAAAAAAATGGATTGTACTACCAATTACCAATAATTAGAATCATGACACAAGCAAAACTCACATATCTGATTGAAAAATACAATCAACCAATCCCTCGCTACACGAGTTATCCGCCTGCGAACCACTTTGTTAGTGAGTTCGACCACAAGCAAGTAGAAGCACTGATCGAGGAATCGAATCACGCCACGGAAAACCACATTGCTTTTTATGTGCATATTCCATTTTGCAAGAAGATTTGCTATTACTGCGGATGCAATGCCCATAAACTCCCCAAAAAAGATAATACCCAAGAATACCTGGAAGCGCTACGTACTGAAATCCAGGAAGTAAAAAAACGATTGAATCCAAGCCGTAAAATCTCCCAGATTCATTTTGGAGGAGGTACTCCCAATTCATTACCCGCGCAGGAACTGACTCAATTGGTGCAGCTAATGCTTACCGGATTCGAAACCATCGAAAATCCGGAAATTGCGGTCGAATGCAACCCTGCCGACCTCGATCTAGCTTATCTGGATGAACTGGCACAAGGAGGTTTCAATCGCATTAGCATGGGCATTCAAGATTTCGACCCAGAGATTCTCAGAAATGTGAACCGATTGCCCTCCAAATTGCCCGTTGTGGAGCTGGTTGCTTACCTCCGTAACCATCACCCGCACATCTCCGTAAACCTCGACTTCATTTACGGATTGCCCGGCCAAACCACCGAAAGCTTTTTGAATAGCATACAACAAGCAATTGCGATTAAACCCGACCGACTGGTAACTTTCTCCTACGCTCATGTGCCCTGGTTAAAGAAGCATCAGCAAATTTTGGAAAAGAAAGGCTTGCCAAGCCCGCAAGAAAAAATGGATATCTTTCTCAGTTCACGAGATGCGCTGCTTGAGGCGGGTTACCGCGCAATTGGTCTCGACCATTACGTCCTGCCGCACGACGAACTGGCTTTAGCTTTGGAGAATCACCAATTGCATCGAAATTTTCAAGGTTATTGCACTCGCCGCACCACCGGCCAGGTATATGCCGTAGGAGTATCGTCGATAAGTCAGTTCGAAAATGCCTACATTCAGAATAAAAAGACTATTCCGGCGTACATTCAGTCCATTCAAAAAGGAGAATGGCCCGGTGAAGGCGGATTGATATTGAATCAACATGAAATCATTGTTCGTGAAGCGATCACCGAAATCATGTGTAATTTATATCTCGACCTGAATGCTCTTGCTTCCCGCTTCAATTGCACCCCGAACGAGCTCAAAACAATTTTAAACTACAACGAACAGCATTTAACACAACTTGCCGACGATGGCCTAATGGAGTGGCATGAAAATATTCTGCGTGTCACCGAGACAGGCAGCCATTTTGTACGTAATATTGCGAGCCAGTTCGACCCAGCCTTTGATGCAGGTTCGAAACGTTACTCCCAATCGGTTTAAGCAAAATTCCATGGAAAATAAAGAAATCCCTATCTGCATTATTGGGGCCGGACTAACCGGCTTGAGCATAGCTTATTACCTCAAAAAAAGAGGCAAAAAAGTCATTCTCCTCGAGAAAAAGAAACAAGCAGGTGGAGTTATCCGAACCCTCACCGAAGATGGATTCACTTTTGAAACGGGCCCGAATACCGGCGTATTAGGGACCACCGAACTGGTGGAGCTTTTCAGGGATTTAGGAGATAAAGTAAAGGTAATTACGGCAAACCCTCATTCCGAAAGCAGATGGATTTGGAAGAACAAACGCTGGAACCCTCTCCCTTCAGGTCCAATTTCGGCCATTACTACTCCCTTGTTCAGTTTTAAAGATAAACTAAATGTGCTGCTGGAACCATTTCGTAAACCGGGGCAAAATCCCGACGAAACCGTTGCCGAATTAGTCGTTCGACGATTAGGAAAATCCTTCCTCGATTATGCCATCGATCCCTTCATTGGAGGAATCTATTCCGGCGATCCGGGTCGATTGGTAACTCGCTATGCCTTGCCTAAACTCTATTTACTCGAGCAGGAATATGGCAGCTTTATCCGCGGTGCCATCAAAAAAAGAAAAGAAGTTAAATCGGAATTAGAGAAACAAGTAACCAAAGCAGTTTTCAGCATCGAAGGAGGTTTAGGAGAACTCATCCGGGTGCTGGTCGAAGAGATTGGTGAAGAAAACATCCTAACCGAAGCCGGCAATCTCCGAATTGAAAAGGAAAAGGAATCTTTTCGAATTCAATTTGATCATCCTTCCCGTGGAACGGAAGAGATTCAGGCTATGAAAGTCGTTACTACTGTAGATGGCAAATCGCTTCATTCGATGCTTCCTTTCATCGAAACGAACGATTTAAAGCAAATTGAACTGACGGAATATGCGAAAGTAATTCAGGTAGTCCTGGGGTACAAGCAATGGGATGGCATTCCACTTAAAGCATTTGGCGGGTTAGTTCCATCGGTCGAAAAACGCGACATCTTGGGAATCTTATTTCCATCGAGCTTATTCAAAAACCGAGCTCCAGAAGAGGGTGCTTTGTTATCGGTTTTTATGGGTGGAATTAATCGACCATGGTTCTACGATCGGAGCAAAGGCGACTTGGAACGCACAGCCCTCAAAGAAGTAGAGCAAATGCTACAAGTAAAATCGAACCCCGATTTGATTAAAGTATATAAATACGAAAAAGCAATCCCGCAATACGAGCTACAATCGGGAGTGCGATTGGCAACCATTCAGAAAATTGAGACCAATTTCCCCGGATTAACCCTGGCGGGGAACATCCGCGATGGAATTGGTATGGCCGACCGCGTTAAGCAAGCAAAGCAACTGGGAACTACCCTCGATTAAAATTCCTGCTTCGAATAAACTCCAGTGAAGCATCCATGGCTTCGTACATAATTCGATCCTCGGTCACCAAAGGAACGTCTCGCCTAAAATCATCGATTAACTCGCGTAAATAAGGCGAAGTTTCTTCCGGTTCGCGAAACGACAAGGCTTGTGAGGCCGTAAAAAGCTCAATTGCAAGGATCCGTTCCAAGTTATCGACCACCCGATGCAGTTTGGTTGCCCCATTAGCCCCCATGGAAACATGATCCTCCTGCTCATTGGAACTGGAAATGGAATCGATGGAAGCGGGAGTGCACAACTGCTTGTTCTGACTTACAATCGAAGCTGCAGTATATTGCGGGATCATGAAACCGGAATTCAAACCAGGATTACTGACCAAAAACTCCGGAAGTCCCCTCTGACCAGATATCAATCGGTAAATACGTCGTTCGGCAATGCTCCCCAACTCGGCCAAAGCAATGGCTAAAAAGTCAAAAACCAGAGCAAGCGGTTGTCCGTGAAAATTACCTCCGGAAATAATTTGATCTTCCTCGGCAAACACAATCGGATTATCGGTAACAGAATTTATCTCTTGCAAAATAACCGAAGCGACATAGTTAATGGTATCCTTCGATGCGCCATGCACTTGTGGCACGCAGCGGAACGAGTAAGGATCCTGAACGTGAGCCTTTTTACGTCGAATCAGGTTTGAACCTTCCAGCATGAACCGAATATTTTTAGCTGTTTCCAACTGTCCGGTATGAGGCCTAACTCGGTGGATCAGTTCATTAAAAGGCTCAATTCGTCCATCGTAAGCATCGAGCGAAATCGCTGCAGTAAGATCGGCAAGTTTTTGCAGTTTGAAAGCTTTCAACATGGCCCAAACACCATGGGCACTCATAAATTGCGTTCCGTTGAGTAAGGCTAATCCCTCCTTCGACTGAAGTCGAATGGGCTCCCAGCCCTTTTCGCGCATCACTGCGGCGGCATCGACCACTTCACCTCGATAACGCACCTTCCCTAATCCAAGCAAAGGCAGCGAGAGATGGGCCAATGGAGCTAAATCGCCGCTGGCTCCGAGCGAACCTTGTTCATATACAACCGGGTAAATAGCTTCGTTGTAAAAATCGACCAAGCGCTGAACCGTAACTAACTGAACACCGGAATAACCATAGGAAAGGGCATGAATCTTCAACAACAACATCAAGCGAACTACCTCATCGCTAACCAGATTACCCATGCCACATGCATGCGATTTAACCAGATTCTCTTGCAAACGAGTAAGATCGTCGGTCGAAATCGAATTCTTATACAAGGAACCAAAACCAGTATTGATTCCATAAATAGGTTCTGCGTGACTGGCTATCTTCAAATCGAGGTAATCGCGGTTCGTCTGTATCAAAGCTTTCGATTCTTCCGATAAAGCAAGCTGATACCCTTCTTCAAGAATCTGTTCTAGTGACTCGAAGCTTAACGATTCAGGGCTTATAAAATGGACTAAAGAACTCATGGCCAATAAATAATTGATTTGTATGAAATTAATTTCTCTCTGTTAGGCTTGAAACTGTGAAAGTAGCTCTCCGACACTCAAGAGCTGCTGACTTCCATCATGCAGATTTTTCAACGTAAGTTTGCCTTCCTTCCGCTCCGACTCGCCGGCAATTATTACATAGGGGATGCTACGTTTATCGGCATAAGCCATTTGTTTCTTCAACTTAGCCGCATCGGGATATATCTCGCACGGAACGCCTGATTCTCTTAATTCTTGAGCAATTCCCAATGCATACAAGGCATCGTCGCCACCAAAATTAACCAGTAAAATTTGTGTGCGGTGTAAATGTTGAGCCGGGAATCGATTCAATTGCAACAACACATCGTAAATTCGGTCGGCCCCAAAGGAAATCCCTACTCCCGACATCCCCGACAAGCCAAAAATGCCGGTTAAATCGTCGTACCGTCCGCCTCCGGTTATGGAACCCATCTCCACCTCAAGCGATTTCACTTCGATGATGATTCCGGTGTAATAATTCAGGCCGCGAGCTAAACTTAAATCAAGCTCCACCTCGGTTTGGATGGCTACCGACTCCAAATAACGAAGCAATTCCCTTACCTCTTCAACCCCATCGCGACCTACCGGAATCGATTCAAACAAATCAGCTAACACCTTTAGTTTATCCGTATTGCTTCCTTTAAGTTCCAAAACAGGCAATAAGGAAGCGATAGCCTCATCGGTGATTCCTTTACTGCGCAATTCTTCCAACACGGAGGGTAAACCAATCTTATCCAGCTTGTCGATGGCAACGGTTAAGTCGATGAGCTTATCGGGAGCCCCCATCAGCTCGGCAAGTGCACTCAAAAGCTTCCGATGATTCACCTTAATAAGAACCTTTAGGCCTAATCGACCAAAGACCTCGTCGATAATTTGAAGCAACTCCAGCTCGTTGAGCAAGGATTGGCTCCCAATAACATCGGCATCGCACTGATAAAACTCCCGGTAACGTCCTTTCTGCGGACGGTCGGCGCGCCAAACCGGCTGCATCTGGAATCGCTTGAAAGGAAAGACTAATTCGTTCTGATGTTGAACCACAAAACGGGCAAAGGGAACGGTTAAATCGTACCGCAAGCCTTTTTCTGAAACTTGAGTACCAAGTCGCAGTGCATCTTTATCTTCCCAGGCCTGCGAATCCACTTTTTGGGTGAAATCGCCTGAATTTAAAATTTTAAAGAGCAATTTATCGCCTTCCTCACCATACTTCCCAAGCAAA
This sequence comes from uncultured Bacteroidota bacterium, assembly GCA_937954085.1. GTDB lineage: Bacteria > Bacteroidota > Bacteroidia > Bacteroidales > M50B96 > M50B96. Next base: position 35,986 of record CALGAK010000112.1, on the reverse strand, counting down.
GTGCTGAGATTCTCCATGGCTGGGGTCTCAATAGGCTGATAACCATATTTTTCAAAAACCGACTGAATGGTCGTGAAAATATAATTCCGGCGAATGGCTTCCTCCGGCATAAAATCGCGTGTCCCCTTTGGGATAGATGGTTTTTGTGCCATAAACTTTTATTGCATGTTACTTAAATCGTTTACTATCGATAAAATACTCGCGGCCCAGTCCGACGAATCGTTCAGGCTCTCCACCAATTGAAGCTTCTCTCCTCCAGCTTCCAAAAACACTTCGGCATATTCATGTCCTAACTCAATAATGGTTTCAAGACAGTCGGCTGTAAAGGCAGGAGCCGCAATCAGAATTCGTTTCTTTCCCTCCGACAATAAACGCAACAAGGTTTCGTCGGTAAAAGGCTTTAACCAATTCCTGGAAAGACGAGACTGAAAGCTAACAGAATAGCGTTCAGCTTTTAAACCTAACGCTTTAGCCAAAAGCCGGGTGGTTTGATACACAGTAGCATGGTAACAATATGAACCATGTTCGGGCAACTCTATGGTGCAAGTACAAGACTCCAGTTTTATACCTGGGTGTAATTTCTCCACCTGTCGATTGGGTAAACCGTGGTAGGAAAAAACCACATGATCGTAATCGGCGGGATTGTATGCCTGGATTTTTTCCGCAAATCGAGCAATGAATTCCGGATGATCGTAATACTGATCGATGAAGCTAAGCTTTGGTGCATAATTCATTTGCCGAAGAAGCCGATCGATTTCCTTCCGAACCGACTCGGTGGTAGAAGTTGCATACTGCGGATACAAGGGAAAAACAACCAACTCCTTGAAGCCACCTTGCTGAATAGTTTCCAACTGCGATTTCAAGGAAGGATTACCGTAGCGCATCCCTCCAAATGCGTGAAAAGAGCTATCCAACTGCCGATTCAGCTGATCCACCAAGGATTCCAGGTAGATCAAAAGTGGCGAACCATCCTGAGTCCATAAGCGCTTATACAAACTCGTAGAGTTCGAAACCCGAAAAGGGATAATAATTCCATTCACCAACAAGCTTCGGGCTGGCTGTGGAATATCGATTACCAATGGATCATTTAAAAACTCGTTCAGATAGGCTTTAACCGCTTTTTTCTCAGGTGCATCGGGCGTACCTACATTCACCAATAGCAAGGCTTTCTTCATGAATAATTCCTGACTTTTTTCGGTCGCTAAGATGGTAAAACTATCTCATTTTACTCAGAGGACCGAAAGGTTTAAAGGCAGCTTTTCGGGGAACATACAGGGGAATTATTTGCAAATTTGCCTCAAATTGAACACTATGATTACCTTAAAAGAAGCTCAAAACATTTGCGGGTCGGAAGAGTACCGACCCAACACCGAAATCCTTCCCCTTAACGAAGTCCTCAACCGGATTTTAGCAGAAGATGTGTACTCCGACGTAAACATGCCTCCCTTCCACAAAGCAGCAGTCGATGGTTTTGCCTGTCGGAAAAGCGATTTACAACACGATTTGCTAGTGATTGGCGAAGTGGCTGCCGGTAGCCTTGCAGAAACCAAACTTCAGCCTAAGTCCTGTTTCCGCATTATGACAGGTGCACCGGTTCCCGATGGCTGCGATATAGTTATCATGCTGGAGCATACCCAAGTATTGCCCAACGGGCGTATTCGCTTCATGAAGGAAAAATCGTCGCAGAACATCTGCTTTTTAGGGGAAGATGTGCAGGTGTCGGACCTTTTGTTATCGGCCGGAACTCTCCTCCGAAGCCAAGACATTGGAGTCCTAGCTTCAGCAGGGAAATCGACCGTAAGCGTTTTTCAATCCATACGAGTAGGCATCATTGCTACCGGCAACGAATTGGTCGAGCCGCATTGCCTTCCTAATCCGAGCCAAATACGGAACAGCAACGGCCCCATGATCGAAGCCTTGGTTCAGAGTCTGGGGGCGAAAGCCATAAATCTGGGAATCGCTCCCGACCAAGAAGCTCCGCTTGAAACAATCATAGAACGTTCCCTCCGGGAGAACCACCTCACCATCCTATCCGGGGGCGTTTCGGTGGGCGATTACGATCTGGTTCCCATCGTTCTGAAAAAACTACAAGTGGAAACACGCTTCCACAGTGTAGCCGTTCAACCCGGGAAACCGAGCTTCTTTGGGAAAAGAGGAAACAGCCTGGTTTTCGGCTTGCCCGGGAATCCTGTTTCCAGCTTCGTGCAATTCAACTTGCTGGTTAAGAATCTAATCCGAAAACTAGCAGGACAAAAAAACCTTTCCAACGAAACCATTCGGATTCCGCTATCCTACGATTATCAGCGAAGAAATGTGGCTCGTGAAAAATGGGAACCGGCTCAATTAAATGAAAATGGCGAAATAAAAGCACTCAATTATCATGGTTCAGGCCATTTGCATGCTCTATCTTTCGCCAAGGTTTTGTTTCAGGTCCCTGCAGGAGTGGCGAGTTTAAGAAAAGGCGAATTGGTCCAAGCGCTAATTATTTGATCGAATTTTTTTTGAATTACAAAGGAAGAACTCGACACCTAATATTAAGGCGGCAAGGTTCCAGGCGAAACAAACCGACTAAACGTAATTTGAAATAAAAAGATGTTATGAGTTTTATCTTGAAGAAAATCATTTTTCAGGGACAAGAGTACAGCTCCATGGACCTGAATCAAATTGGGGAAGAGATTGCCCTTACCTCGGAAGCCTATTATCGGGAAATGCTCAACAATCGAATTCATCCCGAGAATCTTATCGTCTTTGATGGCAATCTGCATAGTTTACAAGATTTCGACCTTCTTGTGGGAACAGGAATCGAATTCATGATAACTCAAGGAATAAAAGCAAGCGCCGACTCGACGGAATCGAAAGAAAAGACGACCTGTTTGGTTAGAGCAAAAATTAGCAACCCCGGTAATTTAAGCGAATTCGATAATTTCCAAATTCAACCCAAAGTATTTCAGGTTCATATCATTACCCTCTCCGACCGAGCCTACCGAAAAGAATATTCCGACCGCACCGGGCCACTCATCAGGGAGCAAGTGGAAGTTGCTTTCGAGGATTGGAATCATGCCTGCGAAATCCATAATCACCTATTGCCCGACGACGAAAATCATCTTCAGCTTTTGTTAGACGGATTGCTTGAAAGAACCGATCTCCTCATCACTACCGGAGGAACCGGAGTGGGTCCTCGCGATATTAGCGTCGATGTGATTGCCCCTCTGCTCGATTTCGAAATACCGGGAATTATGGAAGTTATTCGGGTAAAATATGGAACAGAAAACCCGCATGCTATGCTAAGTCGCGGGGTTGCGGGTATGAAAGGAAACTGCCAGGTTTACACTCTTCCCGGAAGCCCAAAAGCGGTGAAGGAATACCTTGAGGTAATTCTCAAAACCATGAATCATTTATTCTACATGCGTTACGGAATCGATACACATTGAAGCATACCCACTTCATGGTTTATATTCGGACGTGTTTAATAAAGCCTGATAATCCGTCCACTCCATGATTTCAGCAAGAGTCAACTCCGGATGAGTTTTCTGAAACGACTGCACAATCCGATATCCCAAATACACCCCGATTCTGGATGGTGAATCATTGATACCTGGGGTGAACGGTCCATCATTCAGGTAGCGCATGGCAATTTTATGTTCAAAACTGAATAAGTGCTTCTGTTCAATGATGTACTTCCATAACGATGCTTCGTTGCGCTTTAAGAACTCAAGTTCTTCCGTGCTGTACTGTAATAAAACCTCCTCCGAAATACCGGGAATTAACTGCGCCGTAAAATGTAAAATGAGCCCTTCGTAAATCATCTTACTCAGCAAATGATCGAGTGAATCGGTATAATAGAATTCGGTTTTCCCCAATGCCTTTACAACATCACTGACCAAATACTCGGGAGCCATTTTTGAACGGGCAAACGAGGGGATTCCGATTTGTAAGTAGGGACCAAAATCGGAGCCTAAGTATTTCTCTAAAGCAACCGCCAAGAGACCTTCGTCGGCTACCATCGATTGGTTAAAATACCCCACAAAAGTGTATAAATCGGGTTGATTTTTTTCCGGGAAATAATAGGAATAATAACGAAAGGCCTCGGAGATAGCTTGCTGGTAGAGTGAAAAATCGGCAAAGCGTTGCTGCACTTCCCGATAGGCCTCCTGCTGAACAGGATCGGCTAAAAATGCCTGTACACGCGTGCCAAAGAGTCGCTCCTGAGGCGAGCCAATCCGAATAATTCCTTGTGTATATAAATTGAAAAACGATGGATACTGCAACTCCAGCGAATGAATGGCCTCGGGCAATTGGGTCGTATCCATGCTAAACCAGTCTTGCTCAAACCGAAACACTTCAAAATCGACTGGAATCCCCGATAAATCGGGACGTGGCGAAAACTGACGACACTGAATAAAACCCAAAGCCAGGATTAGGTAAATCAAAAATCTCATCGATATTCCTCTTTATTTTCAGCAATTTAGACTTGATTGTTTTTTACAACGAATCCAAGCCAGTAAACCCCAAATTTACTCTAAAAAAAGGTATTTTTGCACCTGATAAAAATCGAGTAATCATTAACAAAACCATAAGATTATGTTGCGAGCACTTAGCGTAGTGATTCTTATTCTGGGATGGTCGTTCATCGCTCAGGGTCAGGAGGAAGAAAAGAATTTTCGGATAGGTATTTTAGGTACTTCCGAAGTAAGTTGGTTTTCGTCCGATAACTCAACCAGTTTAAACGATGGAGCAAAAATTAGCCTCAAAGGTGGAATCCTAGTCGATTATCGCCTTTTAGAAAACTACTACTTCAGTACTGGAATCAACTTCAACAACATGCGTGGTGCCATCGAATACACGGAATCCAACATTCCTTTCGAAACATCGATCGAAACCTATATTTTAAACAACGACAGCGAAAAATCGAACGTGACGGTCGATTACCAAATTAACTATCTGGAAATACCACTTGGCTTGAAACTTCGAACGAATGAAATTGGGTACTTTACCTACCACGCCACCTTTGGCCTACGTACTTTATTCAACACGAAAGCCTTAGCATCCGCCAATCAACAAGCCATCGATAAAGAAAACATCAGCAAGGAAGTTAATTTCTTCCACCTGGGGGGATTCATCGGAGCCGGTGTGGAATATGCCATCTCCCGTAATTTTATCGTACACGGTGGTCTGCACTACAATGCAGGATTTACCGATATGACCAGCACGAATAAAAAATCCTTCAGCGATAAAGTAAGTCTGAACGGAATTGCCTTGCAGGTAGGCGTTCTCTTTTAAAAACCTCGCTTCACATGAAAATCGCACTGGCTCAGCTCAACTATCACATTGGTAATTTTGAACAAAATACCGCGAAAATCATTCAGGCGATTCATCATGCTGAACAGGCTGGAGCCGATTTAATCGTCTTCTCCGAACTATCGGTTTGTGGTTATCCGCCTCAGGATTTATTAGAACAAGCGGATTTCATTCAATCGACCGACAAAGCAGTAGCAACCATTGCCGGCGCTTGTACACGTATCGCAGCAGTTATTGGGGCTCCGGTCTTGAATGAAAACCAGCGCGGGAAAAAGCTTTTCAATGCTGCCCTCTGGCTTCAGGATGGAAAAGTTTCCTTTGTACAACATAAAACCCTCTTACCCACCTACGATGTATTCGACGAATACCGATACTTCGAGCCCAATCGTACCTTCGATGTAATCCAATTTCGCGGTCACACCATCGCTCTGAGCATTTGCGAAGATCTTTGGGACCACCAACCCGTCGAGAACTCCTTTGCTCGCAATAGCCTTTACACGATCTCACCGGCAGAAGAACTCGCCAAATTAAACCCCGATTTGCTCATAAACATTGCGGCCTCGCCCTACTCCTACAACCAGGGTGATAAGCGCAAAAACATACTGATTAACAATAGTCGGCAATACCAGCTTCCCATTGTCTATGTGAATCAAGTTGGTGGAAATACCGAACTGATTTTCGACGGCGGATCCATGGTGCTCAATCGAAATGGAGAAATCGCATATGAAATGCCTCTTTTTGAAGAAGCCATTCATTTCATTGAGTTGGATGATATCCTCCACATTCCTTCTAGAGAATATCCCACCGAAAGCGAAGACCTCCGCTTGAAAAACATGCATCAGGCTTTACTTCTGGGACTAAAGGATTACTTCGTCAAAAGCGGATTCAACAAAGCAACGCTCGGTTTATCCGGTGGCATCGATTCCGCCCTTACTTTGGCCATTGCTGCCGAAGCTCTCGGCTCCGAAAATATCAAAGTGCTCTTAATGCCCAGTCAATTTTCTTCCGAGCACTCTATTCAAGATGCAAAAGACTTGGCTGAAAAACTGAACATTTCTTACCAAATTCTGCCCATTCATGAAGGTTACCAATCGCTGCTAAACACTCTTCAACCTATTTTTCAGGACCTTCCTTTCGGATTGGCCGAAGAAAACCTGCAAGCACGTATTCGGGGAACCCTGTTAATGGCTCTTTCGAATAAACTCGGCTACCTTTTGCTCAATACTTCCAACAAAAGCGAAGCAGCCGTGGGCTATGGAACTCTTTATGGCGATATGAACGGAGCGCTCTCTGTGCTGGGCGATGTTTATAAAACCGACGTCTTTAAGATGTCGCGTTGGATTAACCGCAACGAAGAAATTATTCCTTGGAATACCATTAATAAACCTCCTTCGGCCGAACTACGTCCCGATCAAAAAGATAGCGATTCACTGCCCGATTACGACCTGCTCGATGCAATCCTGTTTCGCTACATTGAACTGAAACAATCGGCTAGCAAACTCATTGGCGAAGGCTTCGATGCCGAAATCGTGAATCGGGTCATCCGCCTGGTAAACCTCAATGAACACAAACGATTCCAGGCGCCTCCCGTATTGAGAGTTTCTTCCAAAGCCTTTGGAATGGGGCGCAGAATGCCTATTGTGGCAAAATATTCCTAGCCAAACTCAACTTTCCACTTCACTCTTCCTGCCGTAAAACTTGGGACCATGCTTTTAGAAGCGTATCGGTCCGATTCTACCCTCAAATAAGCAAAGCCATACAGACGAAACGGGCTGTTTTAGCTTGCATTAAATAATGCTTCATGAAAGTCAAAAAGGAGTGGACTTATCATTCATAACTAGTTTTCCACTGCGATAAAACCTAGCCTAAAAGCAATCATCCATTCTAGTTAGAGGCCACAAAAAGATCAAAAAAAAAGAGTGATTCCAAAGAACCACTCTTTTAATATCGAATCGTTTGATGAACTATCGGGTAATATTCACTTTCTTAATAACGGCATCGTTATCGGTTTGAATGCGAACAATATAAGTACCAGGAGCTAAATCAGCAACTGAAATTCTTTCCGAAGCATCGGCACGTTGGATGTTTCTTACTACTTCCCCTAAGATGTTGTAAACATAAATCTGCGCTTGTGGTGCATGGTTCACAAATAAAATATCGCGAGCAGGATTAGGATAAACCTGTACATCGGCTAATGGAGTTTCATCGACAGAAATGAAGAAGTCGTCGACCACAGTAATGTAGAAATACTGTTCGTTGATGGTGGTTCCATTATCAGCAAAAATACGTACGCGGAAACGATCGCCAATTTCATAGCCTAAGTTCTCAGGAGTATCAGCTAAGGTAAGTGTTACGCTACCATCGCCATTATCGACGTAAGAAACCAATGCACCGTCGCTAAAATCGTCAACCATGAAGCTTAAAGGTAAGCCTTGAGGGTCAGTGGCGGTAGCAGTGTAGGTGTAAACGAGGTTTTTAGGAGCGGTGTCCAAACGAGCAGAAGTAAACTGAGGTGGTAAAACCGCATCGGTCATATTCAAGCGAACCATTGGCACAAGGCTGGCATAATACCAGCTACCATCGAGAGAAATTGTAGTAGCCAAGTTGAACAGGTGAGTTGGATTGTTATCGCGACCTAAGAATAAATCGGCACCAACAGTTTCATAGTAGAACTCGATACCGGCAATGTATAAGGTATTTGGAGTCAACACTTCGTCGTCCTGAGCAATGGGAATTAAAGGCATGGTAACCCAAGTTCCGAGATCTTTTTTAGCTACAGTGTGCTCGTCGCCGCTAATTTTCACAATCACATCGGTACCATCGTCGAAGTACACTTGTGGGAACATTACGCCACCTTCGGTAGAACGATAATCGACATAAACCGAGATCGATTGAACCGATGATTGATTAGCCAAAACATAGTTTGTTCCGGCAAAATCACCGTCGCCACCGCCAACATACTGACCAGGATAGTAGTAGCCTGTCCAGCTAATATCGCGAGCGAATATGGTATTATCGGTTACTTCCCAACTAGCTTCTCCTCCGAAATTATTCTCAGGAATTTCGTCTGTTGCATCCGAAATAGCTTCAAATTCTACTCGATAGGTATCGGAAGTAGTTGTTTCGAAATAGTTAGTCACTTCCAATTCAGCAATCGAATCGAAAACCAAAGTTAGCCCTGTGGTGTCTGCTACTTCGTCGTAAATCAAGTTATCGCCGGAATCGTAAACACGAGCATTGAAGTTTACATTGGTTTGATCGAGGTCACCATTATTAATCAGGTCGGCGCCAAAATAAACCGGCATAATTTGCGACAAAGGCATTTTAGAATAATAACCGGTTAAGGATCCATCGGAAGTTACTTTGGAAATATAGGTTTCCATCAACTCCAATTCGTAAAGCGGAGCAGCATACATTTTAATATCGTCGATTGCCCAGAAATAATGGGATGCTCCACCTTTATACCAACGTAACCAAACGGAATCTTGTCCGGCCAGGTATGGAGTAAGGTTAATTTGAACAGTAGCCGGATTCGCCGAAGGAATATTCACGGCAACATTCTGACGAGCATCAAAATTCATCCAGTTAACTCCGTCGGTACTAATACCAAACCATAATTGGGCGTCGTTGGCGTTACAGCAATAACGGAAATACTGTTGCCATTCGATCATCACTGAACTAGTAGTGTCGAGGTTTAACATTTGTGTTTTCACTTCAGCATCCATCGTAACAGCACCCCCTCCGGCATTGTAAATATCGCCGGAAATCATCATGTAACCATTGTCGGCTGTAGTCGCGCGGAAAGTGTCGTTGTTGGTACTGTAAGTACCGGTAATTCCCGGACGTGGATCGTTCGACCAGTACCAGTTAAAATTCATTTGGTTACCATCGGCAACCGTCCAACCTGTTGGAAGAGCACCTCCGCCAAAATCTTCACCCCAAATTGGGTCGCCGAAGGCTTTGTTAAAAGGAATGTTGGTGGCGGCAGGGATTTCATAAACCTGGTTGTAATCCAAAGCTGCAGGAGCTAAAGGACGTTGTGAACTTTGTGCATTTAGTGCAAACACAAAGCTAACCATCACAAAGAGTAGTAAAAGTTTTCTCATATCTGTTAATTTTAAGTTTGATGAACAATAATACACAATATTCATGATATCTTAATCATTTCTTCCCATGCATAATTCGTTTTTTAAATCGAATATTCAGGCACTACATATTTTGAAAATTCAACCGAAACACTATCTTTGATGTTCTACAACATAAAATTATAACAAGTTTAAAATCAAATAGAAAGATGGTGTTTCGTGACGATAACTGTGAGCTTTGTTTAGAACATAAAGACTCCATTTTTTATTCCTTGTCGCCAAAAGAGAAAGAAAGCCTCAGTAAAAACTATACCTGTCATTTTTATCGCAAAGGGGAAATCATTTATAAGGAAGGAGATAAACCATCCGGTCTGATATGCCTAGTTCGAGGGAAAGTAAAAGTTTTTAAAGAAGGAATTGGCGGAAGAGAACAAATTGTGCGCATGGCTAAACCCATCGGATTCATCGGATTCAGGGCCTTGTTTGCCAATCAAAAATACCAAGCATCTTCAGTCGCTATCGAAGATGCTACCGTTTGCGTCTTCGATCGCTTAACGCTCTTTAAAATCATTCGTGGTAACGGCGAAATCTCACTTAAATTCCTAAAACTACTCGCCTCCGAATTGGGATTCTCTCATACACGTACGGTTACCCTCACTCAAAAACACATTCGCGGACGGCTAGCCGAATCACTCTTGTTCCTTAAAGATACTTATGGCTACGAAGAAGATAACTCCACCCTCCGGGTGTATCTCTCCAGGGAAGATATTGCCAATTTGTCCAATATGACTACTTCCAATGCTATTCGTACCTTATCGACTTTTGCCAACGAAAAAGTAATTGCCCTAGACGGACGACGAATCAAGATTCTCGATTTAGGAAAACTTGAGCGAATAAGCGATTTGGGATAATAATATCGGAGGCCTGCCTCAGCTAGCAGGTCGAAAAAGCATCAAAAAAAATCCATGCAAACAAGTGTTTCTACACTGTTATGCATGGATTTTTTTAACCCGTCAAATTCCTATAGCCCCATCAGGACCGACTCGGGAGTTTTACCCGGGAACAACATATTCACGGGGTTTTCGATAAATTCTTTGATTTTTACCAGGAAGCCTACGGAATCCTTTCCGTCGATAATGCGATGATCATAGGACAAGGCAACATACATCATCGGACGAATAACTACCTGACCATTTACCGCAACCGGTCGCTCCACAATATTGTGCATACCGAGGATACCTGCTTGCGGCGGATTAATAATAGGTGTAGATAATAAGGATCCAAAAACCCCCCCGTTCGTAATCGTAAACGTTCCACCCGATAAATCGTCGAGCGAGATTCTACCGGCTCTAGCCTTCCCGGCTAACTCGGCAAGAGCTAACTCTATTCCACCTAAGCCCAAACTTTCGGTATTACGAATAACCGGAACCATCAATCCTTTAGGCGTTTGAACCGCAATTCCAACATCGCTGTAATGATGCGATACAATGCTATCACCATCAATCATAGAATTGACCTGAGGATGCAGTTGCAAGGCCAAGCTGGCTGCTTTGGTAAAAAACGACATGAATCCCAGTTTTACTCCGTGCTTCTCCGTAAATGCCTGCTGGTATTGTTTCCGAAGAGCCATTACGGCACTCATATCAATCTCGTTGAAGGTGGTGAGCATAGCGGTTTCATTTTTAACTGAAACCAACCGCTCGCTAAGCTTTTTCCGAAGAGGAGTCATTTTGTTTGCTTCCTTCTCTCTCGAAAAATTACCAGTCACCAGAGAGCTTCCGCTATCATTACCTTGTGGCGCATTCAAAGCGGCTTGTACCTCTTTCTTGCCCAGTCGCTTCAAACCGGATAGAATAGCCTCTAAATCGACTCCTTCTGCCTCCATCATCTTTTGAGCCACCGGACTAGTCTTCACCTTAGAGTGAGCATTCTCTCGAGACGGTGAAACGGCTGCAGGCTTAGTGGGGGTTTTTGAATCAGCCTTCTTTTCTTTAGGTTGAACCGTTTTTGTCTCGGAAGAAACAGGGGCTGCTGCTTCCGCGGGCGCAAATGACGAATCGATGAGCGCAACCACTTCGCCTACCTTAACGGTATCGCCGGCTGCAGCTTTTAAACTCACCTTACCACCTTCCTCAGCGATGAGCGGAAGCGTAGCCTTATCCGACTCAACCTCACCAATCTCTTGGTCTTTCCAAACTATTTCTCCATCGGCGACCAGCCAATTGGCTATTATTACTTCAGAAATAGACTCACCGGGACTAGGGATTTTAATTTCAAGAATCATATCATTCATTTTTCAGCTTAGGCATTTGGTTGTAATTGTAGGAAATTGTCTGCTTTTGCGTTCACCGACTAATCCTCTTCGTCGAATAAATAAAAATGTTGTTTCTTAATCTCTTCGCGACTTTTTCCTATAACGCATTGTAAACCGCAATACACGTTTTGCAAATGACAATCGCACCGGCGGAATACTTTTCCAATAATTTCTTGTTGTCCTAAAAGATGTAACTTATTGAGCCCTACTGCAGGACTTCCACTGGGAAGCCTCGTAACCCCTTCTAAATCGATTCCCTTAAGATTATCTCTAACAAATTTCCAGGCACCCATGTTCTCAGGTTCTTCCTGAACCCAAAGCGTAAGCATGTTATTATGGTACTTGTACAAGATCGATTTTACTTGTTCCAATGGGAACGGATTGAGCTGTTCAATTCTTACTAGTGCTATATCGCGGGCATTCAACTCGCGCTTCTTCTCGAGCAAATCATAGTATATTTTACCGGTACATAGCACTACGCGGCGGACTTCATTCACATCCACCTCCATATCGTCGATTACCGGTTGGAATCCTCGCTCGGCAAAATCCGACTTAGGCGAAACGCAGAGTGGGTGCCGCAATAAACTCTTCGGGCTAAAAATGATGAGAGGAATCCGGAAATTTCGCTTCACCTGCAAACGCAATAAATGGAAGAGATTAGCGGGAGTAGTCGGATTTACCACCATCATATTATTGCCTGCACTCAAGTTAAGAAAGCGTTCCATTCGTGCACTACTGTGCTCCGGGCCCTGTCCTTCGTAACCATGAGGGAGAAGAAGGGTTAGTCCGTTCATGAGACCCCATTTCTCTTCTGCAGAACTAATATACTGATCGATAATTACCTGAGCTACGTTATGAAAATCGCCAAACTGTGCTTCCCAAATATTCAAGCCGTTTGGAACGGTAAGCGCATACCCATACTCAAATCCCATCACTCCATATTCCGAAAGCAAGGAATTATAAACCCGAACAGGTGCTTGATCATCACTCAGTTGCGACAAGGGATAGTACTTCTGATCGGTATTTTCGATAATGTAGGATGCATGACGATGGGAGAAAGTACCTCGCTCAGAGTCTTGGCCACTAAGCCGCACCGGATGCCCCTCCATGGCTAAGCTGGCATAAGCAAGCAATTCGCCCAAAGCCCAATCTAAACGATCTTCCTTAGCCATCTGCAATCGATCGTTCACCAGCTTGATAATCTTTTTAAAAATCTGCTTGTCGGATGGAATGAGACTAATCTTGTCGATTAAATCTTGCAAAAGGGGGAGTTCAATAGCAGTGGAAACGGATTGATAGTAAGTATCATCCTCCACATATTCGTAACCCATCCATTCAGCCTCCATAAACCGATGGATCTTAACCTTATCAATTTCCTTACTAGCCAAAAATTTTTGCTCTAGCAGATTATCGAAATCTTTTTGAATTTTCTGAATATCGGCGGGAGTGTAAATCCCTTCTTCGATAAGTTTCTTGGCGTAAATATCTCGCGGATTGGGATGCTTGCTTATTTTATCGTACAGAACCGGCTGAGTAAACCGTGGTTCATCGCCTTCGTTGTGGCCATATTTCCGGTAACACAGAATATCGATAAATACATCGCGCTGAAACTTCTGACGAAATTCTAATGCCAGCCCAATGGTATAAATTATAGCTTCTACATCGTCGCCATTAACGTGGAAGATGGGCGATTTGACCACTTTGGCAATGTCGGTGGAATAAGTACTGGAACGACCTTCGAGGTAGTTGGTTGTAAAACCTACCTGATTATTGATAACCAAATGGATGGTTCCTCCGGTTTTGTATCCTTCGAGTTGCGACATTTGAACCACCTCATACACAATCCCCTGTGCGGCAATGGCTGCATCGCCATGAATAACGATGGGTGCTACTTTGGAAAAATCCGATTGATATTGATGATCGATTTTGGCACGAGAAATCCCTTCAATAATGGCCGAAACCGTTTCCAGATGGGACGGGTTCGGAGCTAAGCTAAGCTTGACCTTCTTGTTATCGGGGGTGATTACATCGCTAACATAGCCGAGGTGATATTTTACATCGCCTAAGGCAATTCCCTCTTCATATTCGTCGGCATCAAATTCTTTAAAAATATTCTCATACGGTTTTTGCAGAATATTAGCCAACACGTTTAAGCGACCGCGATGCGCCATTCCGATAACGAATTCTTCAATACCAAGTTCGGCTCCCCGGTAAATGATATGATCCATTGCAGGGATTAGTCCTTCGGCACCTTCGAGTGAAAATCGCTTTTGACCGATGAACTTTTTATGGATAAACTTTTCGAAACCAACAGCATCGACAAGGTTCTGAAAAATGGTCTTCTTCTGAGTATCCGAGAACTGCGGAGTATTCTTCGATACTTCCATTTTTTGCTGCAGCCAGCTCACGATGCTTTCTTCACGAATAAAAAGGTACTCCACCCCAACGCTGTGACAATAAGTCTGATGCAAGTGAGCGACGATACTTCGCAAACTTGCTTCACCAATACCAATTTCATTCCCGGCATGAAACACCGTATCTAAATCGCTATCGCTTAAATCGTAGTTTTCCAAATCGAGTGTCGGGAAATATTTACGGCGAGTGCGAACCGGATTCGTTTGAGTAAACAAGTGCCCGCGTTTACGATAGGCATTTATCAGATTGATGACCTTGAATTCTTTGTCGAGAATACCGGACGAAATGCCCGGTTTAAGGGGAAATTCGGCTGTTGCGAATTCGAAACCTTTAAAAAAATTGACCCAATCCTCACTTAGTTCATCCGGATTCTTTTTGTAAATCTGATAGAGTTCATCAATGCTTGCAATCTCCGAATTGCCAAGGTCGCCGAATTTATCCATATAGGTTTCTAATTTAGTAATCGAATGCCAAAATTAATACTTTTCAAGTCCCTGCCTACCTAAAACGAACAGTGATTTTGGGAATACAAAAAAACCGGATAAAAAGGGATTTTATCCGGCTGGCATTATTAAAAAAACTTAAACCCGAAGAAGGGTATTTCCTAAACCTGACCTACTCTTTGGGGGGGAGTTTACTCAATAATTCCTTTGCCAGGGGAGCAAATTTTCCGTTACCGTCTGAAACCTGTTGCAGGCTTTCTTCTGCTTCGGCATAATTACCCAGTTCCATTTGCATGATGCCGTCGTAAATGGGTAAATATTCCCGGAAATAAAAATCCTGACCGCGAACCGAATCAAATGCCTGAATGGCTTTCTGAAAATCCTTTACCAGCATTGCGGTTAAACCAATGTAAAAAATACCATTTGCATCAACGGCTTCCCAATCGTCCATTTTATTGAAGCAAACCATTGCTTCGTCGTAGTTGCCCTTTTCATAAAATTTCATACCCATGTTGAATAGCGAATGACTATCGATTCCTCTCAAATCGAGGCTTAGATAATTTTGAGGGACAGGAGCTAGTTGCGTAAAGGATTGCTCTGTATTTTTCTCTTGGGTAAAATGAGGAAGCAAGAAGGTTACCATCAGAGCCAAGACAAGCAGGGCGGCAATGGGCAACACCCATTTCCATGCCCGTTTTTGAATGGTGATGGGAGATTGTGATGATTGCACTGTGTTTTGCAACCATTTTTTCAGGGAAGCATTCTCGTTTGCTCTCAAATGCTTGATGAGCTGTTGTTGAATCCTAACTTGTTGTTTCAAAGCCGGATCAGCACTCATGGATTTCTCGAAATCGGCCTTTTCTTCCGGGCTCATCCGGTTCAAGAGGTATTGATCAATACACTCTTCGAGTAGTTCCGGATTGTTGTTGGGGCAATCGGTTTTCATAACTCTTTTTTAATTAACTTTTTTAAAGTTTGCATACAATTATAACGCTGCGAGCGGGCCGACTCGATACTAGCGTAATCTAAGGATTCTACAATTTCCTCGTAGCTATATCCCTGATAGTAATACTTACGTAGCAGTTCCTGACAGGGAGGAGATAGCTTTTTAAAACTCGCCTTTAATTGATCCAGCTCAAGACTGGATTCATCATCGGTATAGGGATCGACACTCCCTTCAGGGAAGTAATGGTCAAGATTATCAAAAATAAATTCCTTACGCTTCCGGTGCTCTTGAAGCAAAAGGAACCTTCCCACTGAAAACAGATAGGTTTTCAGACTGGAACTAAGCTTTTCTCCCAACTTACCGTATTGAACATTATTCAGCAGAACGATTAAAGCATCCGTAAAGGCATCCTCAATTTGATCCTGTCGAAACTGATACCGACTTTCAATGAACCTAACAAATGCCTTCTGATGACGGTTACGTATCTCGACAAGGGCAAAGTAATCTCCTTCTTTTAACCTAGGATATAGCTTCTTATACTCCTTCACAATCTTTGCCCTTCAACTGTTTCAGATTTGAACATTTTGTTCGTTATTAATGTAAAGAATGGAACAACATCAAGTCGAAAATAGTTAAATTTCTCAACTATTTTCAACCTTAAAAACAATCATAAAAAAACAGTTCGCATTTCATGAAGCATCGACCCACTCGTACTTTATCTCTCCTTCTTGGAATGCTGGTACTCATTTCCTCTTGCAAGTTGATAAACCCTGTCGATTTGGAAGAGGAATACGAGAAAGGAATGAAGTTTCACCAATCCTACGATTGGCAAAACGCGTATGCTTCTTTGAACCAGCTAACCCAAAATCCCGACCTGATTGCAAGCGACACCCTAATTCAAACCCACCTTACGCTTGCAATGCAATTTAGTTGCTTGGACGACTCCAATAGTACCATGCACCATCTCAACACGATATCGGCACTTGCTACCGATTCGCTGTCGGATAACTTCTTGTTGGCTCAAACCTTAAAAGCCTACTATCAACTCCGATTCGAACGATATTACCCGCAAGAAATCATCGAAGCATTGAGAAAAAGCATATCAAACCAATCCGCAGTTGCTGCAGATTTTCGCACATACGAATTGCTCTCCAAACTTCAATTTGAACACCCTCTCGAAACCGATTTCTTCTCGTTCATAGCACAAAATCCTAACCCCAAGTCGGCAGAATTACACTTCGAATTGGCATCTCAGTTCATATCCTATCATCTCCAGCGATTGGAGTTTATCGAAGCAAATCGCCTAATCGACTATCTGGAAAAGAACACCCTATTTTCAGGAAAACGATTTCAATTGCTACTCCCTCTCCTTCAATTGAATGTTTTTTCGGCCCAACAAAATATTCACCTAGCCGATAGCATTATAGCCAGCTATTCTCCCGAAAAAGCAGAACTACTCATCGGCGATGACAAACGACTCTTTGAGAAAGTAAGACTCCAATATGCAATCTCCCGCACAAACGATCTACTAGCTAAACCTTTAGCCGATTCACTCATAAACTATTACCTCTCCCGGAAGCAATGGAGCCTTTATTTTGCCCTGCAATCCGAATATTCTAAATTGCTGAAAGCAACCGGTCAATTCCCACGGATGATGGAAATGGTTGAATCCCTTAAAGAAATCGCATCAACAATCGATTACCCTCTTGGCCTTAATCAGACTGAATTCTTAGAATCGAGCTATTTATCGGCAATCGATAAAACCGACCAAGCCATTTTACACCTCGATTCGCTCATTCAACAAATGACCGATCCCACACTTTCCTTCAAAAAGGCCCATTATGAAATAGTCTTACTAAACTACTACCTGAATCTAAGACAAACAGATAAGGCCCTGAACCTATGTGAAAAACTCAGAGAGCAAGAAGAACTGACCTCCATCAACTTCTTTCATTATTACTTAAATATCTATTCTGCCCGAATAAAATTCCAGCAAGGGCACTATTCCGAAGCTCATCGGATTTATGCACAATCGCTCCGCGATGCTCAAAGAACTCACAACTTAAGAGCTGAAGGTTCTCTGGCTATCAACCTTGGTGTCCTAGAAAACAGTTTATTTGGTATCGATTCTCTCATTGCTCGCTTAACCGCAGTAGATCGGTTGGTACGCATTACCAAGGACTATGATGCCATAAGTGAAGGATGGTTCTATGCGGGGTATTTTTATCAGCAAATCGACTCTTTGAATGCCGCAAATCGAGCGTACTACAAATCGGCTTCCTACAAAGCTGAAATTATGGAAACTGCAGGAACCGAGGCTCGCAAGGACTATTTGGAGAAAGAAATCGGACTCTACTTCTCGATTCTTCGGAATTATTTCGTTCAAAACGACTTAGAGGCCTGCTTCAATACCACCGAAACTATTCGTTCGCGCTGGTTAGTGGAAGAAGTAAGTAAACGCAACGAAATAATAAACATCCCCGAAATAGCCGAGGTTCAGCAAAAGCTCAAACCAGAAGAATCGATGATAAGCTACACGAACGTCATGGATTTCTACCTCATGACCATTTATATCGATTCCGACACAGCCTTTATGCAGCGTTTGGAGTTTAAGGAACTGATTCTGAATCTTCATGATTATCCACTGGTACATGGGCAAATACTGAAAAAATTAGAATCACCACTAGACTCCGCTTATTTAGCCTTGGGTCAAGAACAAGCAAAGGCTAATTTCGAACTTCAGCATCGAATTTATCGACTACTGATCGACGAATACCGGTCGCTACTCCAAAAACCTCTTCCAAGTAAAACAGAGCTGGAATTATTAGATGCATTCGCTCAGGCTCATTACGAGTTGCACCTGGGCCATCTGAGTGATTTTATTAAATCCAAAACAAGCCTCATCGTAATTCCCTCCGGTTACATGGGGTATCTTCCTTTCGAGACCTTCCGGAATAACAAGCACTACTTAATTGAAGACTACTCCGTTCGCTACTCTCCATCGGTAAGTGTTTGGCAATTCATGAGCGACAGGAACTATCCTGCCGAGCGAGAGGAAATTCTGGCATTTGGAAATGCGGATTACGAACAAGCGAATAGAGTTCAAGCGAATACAAAACCACGTAATCTTCGAGAGATAAACCGCGGAGCTCCACCCGACTCTATCAAAACCATTATTGCGTCCCTGCAACTGCCCAATTTAGATGGAAGCAAAGCTGAGCTTAAAGCAATCAAAGAGAGCTTTAACCGAGCCAAGATTTACTCCGGATCGAAAGTGGAAGAATCAACCGTAAAAAAACTCAACGAATTAGGAATCTTGAGCAATTACAAAATTCTACACCTGAGTACACATGGTATTTTTGTACCTTACCGTACCGACCTCAGTTCGCTCATTTTTCCCATTCATAACGAGAAGGAGGAGGATGGTTTATTAAACGTGTCTGAAATTGCGAATCTAAAACTGCAATCCGACTTAGCCGTGCTATCGGCCTGCGAAACGGGCTTAGGCGATGCCTATTCCGGAGAGGGAATCGCAGGGATTGCGCAAGCTTTTCTGATAGCCGGATCAAAAAATGTTGCCATCAGTCTATGGTCGGTAAGTGATCGCTCTACCGCCGATTTTTTTGAACACCTCTATGGGCTGGATTCTTTTCAGAAAGGTAACTTTGCATTAGCTTTACAGGAAACGAAAAAGCATTTCTTGCGTGGCACTACAAACGAAACGAATCCCATGCCCTTCCATTGGGCACCGTTTATCCTTCATGGAAACTAATCCAATTCAACGAAAACATTGACACAACCCATTCATAATCATACAAGCAGTCAAATGGAGTGGAAGCGTCTTAAACTCCACTCCATTCTACCATTCATTTTATTGGGCATCATTTGGTTAATAGCCCTCGTTGAGTTTATCAGTGGTGAATCACTCAGTTTCTTGGGAGTACTTCCCCGCCAATTAAGCGGCTTGCCCGGAATTATTTTCATGCCTTTTGTTCATGGTGGCTGGAATCACCTGTTGTCGAATAGCTTTCCACTTTTTTTCCTGAGCCTGGCCGTGTTTTATCTACATCGGGACCTTGGCTATAAAAGCATGGCAATCATTTGGATAAGTGCTGGAGCATTAACCTGGATTATAGCCCGTTCGAGTTATCACATCGGAGCGAGTGGAGTGATCTATGGCTTGGCGACTTACCTTTTTTTCAGTGGAATTTTAAGCAAAGATTACCGCTTGTGGGCTTTTTCACTTTTAATAAGCTTTCTGTATGGCAGTTTGGTCTGGGGAATCTTCCCCTTCGACCCCCAAGTATCGCACGAAGGGCATGCTGCCGGGGCCATCAGCGGTTTGGGAACAGCCTTGCTGTTTCGAAAGCAACTACCTGAGCGTGAAAAATACGATTGGGAATTAGAGAATGAAGACGAGGATCAGGAGGAAGTAGCTGGAACCTGGCAGAATAATGAATTTGGGACCATCCCAGTTGGTTCCAATGAAACCAGTTCCATTATTCGAGAAAAAGGCGAAGAATCCGTCGCGGGTAGAGTTTCACAGACCAAGAAAGAAAACAAGGAGGATTCAACTGTAAAATACAAAATCAGCTATCACTTTAAGCCAAGAAAAAACGAAAGAATCTAGCGTATTAGCCTCGTAAGATACTTAGCCGTCCGGCCTTATCGAAGCGGATTACAGACCATTCTTCTAGCCTATTTTTACCGGAATCCTCCTGAAGATGAATCTCTTGCTTAGCTCCAAGGATGGAAATCGCTTCTCCATCCAATCGTTGTTCAACACCTTTCTCCATCCATCGGATTGGAAGAGCTGCAATAGGACGTCGCATTCGGTAAATCAACTCATCGATTAGTTTATTACCAACCAATCGTAGCCCCAGGCTCCCATCGGGAGCCAAAAGATTGGGAGCTATATTTTTACCACTCGAAAAGATTACCAATAGGGGACGGACACTAACCTCCATCAGATCGACTGCCGCATGAGGTAATTGGCTAACATAGCGTTCCACCAAAGTCAAATCGTTAATAAACAATTGAAATCCGACTTGCTTTAATTTAGCCGCTTTGGCAATCTCACCCAGCAGAGCATCTCCCAAACTATCGGCCAACAGAAAGGTTCCGGTCTCATCGGAATAAGCAATCGCCTCTCCATTCTTCAAGCTGCGTTGCGCTGCACGCAATAGTTCTTCCGACATGACTAAACGGCAATTTGATACGTTCGCAAAGCATCGTTCAAAGAAGTTTTCAAATCGGTTGATTCCTTCCGCTTACCGATGATCAAGGCACATGGGACCTGATATTCACCTGCCGGAAAGCGCTTGGTATAGCTACCCGGGATAACCACTGAACGAGGAGGAATATGCGCCTTATACTCGATAGGCTCGGAGCCACTAACATCGATTATCTTCGTAGAACCGGTAAGCACCACATTCGCACCCAAAACAGCCTCTCGACCAATTCGCACCCCTTCGACTACAATGGATCGCGAACCAAGAAAGGCTCCGTCTTCCACAATTACAGGAGAAGCCTGTACCGGTTCCAATACACCTCCAATTCCAACTCCACCGCTCAAATGGACATTCTTACCAATCTGAGCGCAAGAACCCACGGTAGCCCAGGTATCAACCATTGTATTCTCATCAACGTAAGCGCCGATATTGACATAGCTAGGCATCAGAATAACACCCGGAGCTAAAAACGAACCATAACGTGCAATAGCATGCGGTACCACACGCACCCCTAAACGTTGATAATCACTTTTTAAGGGAATCTTATCATGAAACTCGAACGGTTTTAAATCGATCGTTTCCATCGCCTGTATGGGAAAGTACAAAATGATTGCTTGTTTAACCCAGTCATTAACGTGCCACTCATCCTGGTATCGTTCAGCCACCCGTAGGTTCCCTGAATCAACTTGAGCTATTACTTCCCGAATGGCTTCCTGGGTGGAAGCCTGTTGCAATAAATCACGGTTAATCCATGCTTCTTGTATTGTTTGTTTTAAATCGTTCATGCTATCGGTTTATTTGAAATGCTTACAAAAGGAAAGAAGCCATCTCAAAAGAGACGGCTTCTTAGTCATGAATATAATTTTCTTCGGAGCCGTCCTAATAGGTCGGCTTATGAACCAGAAACAAAATTATTTTTTAATAGTCATTTGCTTCGTTTCAACCAGGTTGTCGGTAATCATTCGGTAGAAATAGGTACCGGATGGTAAGTTAGAAGCATTGAATTCTACTTGGTTTTCACCAGCTGGGTATTCAGCATTTTCAATTTCACCTACTACTTCGCCCAATACATTGTAAACTAAGAACTGAACGCGAGTAGTTTCGGTTAAGTAGAAAGGAATACGAGTAGTAGTGCGGAATGGGTTTGGAATGTTTTGGCTTAAACCTGCAACATCACCATTAAGTGTACCGCTAACCAATACTTTGTCTAAGACAACTACTGCATCTTCACGATAAGTCATATCGCCAGATGCTACATTGAAGTTAGCTACCGACTCGGTATTGTATTTTTGGCTCCAAACGCGAACTTCGAATTCTTCTCCTGTTTGCATAGCTGATTTCTCGGTATCGAGGATGTCGTTACCAAAGACTGCGATTGCCATGTTACCACCGGTATAAACTGCGCTACCAACTAATTCGCCATAGCTAGAGAATACACCCACTTCGTCGCCATATTCAGGAAGCTTGTTCCAGGCACTGGCAGGAATACCAATAGTCATATTGCTACCACTAGCCATTTGATGTACGAAATGGAATGGACGCTCATTCATAACCGAAACTGACTTAGCAACGCTGTTAGCAGTGTAGGTTAAATCGTCGGCTGCAGTTAAGTAGATTTTAAATCCATCGCCTGGTTCCATGTTACCAATCAAGTCGATGGTTAAGGATGGCCAGTAAACATTACCATCTTCAGCTTTAACAATTAAGACATTGTTAACGATATCTGCCAACTGAGTAGCAATTGGAGATGCGGTTTGACGCAAGTAACCAATAAAGCTATAACCAGCAGGTAAGCTTAAGGTTGTACTTTCAGGAACAACTGGCATACCATCGATTTCGAGGGTAGCAGCACCATTCATTTTTACCTGGTATCCTTTTCCATTGATGAAATCACCAACATTGGTAAGATTAAAGTTCGGATCGGCAGATGGGAAATAGGTGAAAGTATTGGTGGCGAAACCTGTACCAAAAGAGGTAACAATGATAACGTTTCCACCATCGATTCCAGAGGTGACGAGATTATGGAAGTCAGCTTCTGGAGTATTGGCATTTTCGAAATCCATCAAAGAAGAGAAGTAGCCCCATCCATTGCGGAGGTTAATCACTTCTTTCTGACCCACAGCAATCGATTTGTTGGAAGAGCAACCCCCTAAGGTAGCGGTAACACTATAAATTCCGAACTCATCGACTTCGATGTTCTGAGTTGTTTCAGTGGTACTCCAGCTCCAGCTAGGAGTAGTAGCAGAAGTAAGAACCGGTTCTAGATCGTATCCGGCAATTAGCGTATTGTAAGGAACATATACCGATTCAGCCAAAGTAAAGGCAGGAGTTTCGTTATGAGTAACGGTGAAGTCTTCTGAAACAGAGCAACCATTAGCATCTTCAACAGTAAGCGTTAAAACAGCACCCGTTCCGGTGGTTGGAGTATATTCGTGAGCATCGTCCACTACATTGTAAGTATAGTTGCCAGGTACGGTGGAGGAAATCGTTTCTACATAACCTGATCCTTGGCCATCTGTCCAGCTTACGGTTAATTCGACCATTGGACCACCTTCGCAAATATTAGCGAAACCGGTAATATCCAAAGCACTTGCGTAACCGTAGGTAGTGAACTCTCTGGTTGCAGTATTATTGGCTAAATCATTATCGAGTGAACTGCTATTATACTCGTAGCTGATTGCGAAGTCGTAAGTATACGTACCAGGAGTAGACATATCTACTTCGTGAACGAAGGTATAGTCAACGGTTGAACCAGCAGCAAGCGATGTAGCCAGTGTAATTTCTTCGTTGATAGTTGTTGTACCATAGCTCAATTCAATGTCGATGGTTTCGCCAGCTAAAACTGTACCTCCGCTTAGGTTTTCGATAGTAGCTACAATCGTGACATCAGCCTCATTTTCGCAAGCATTAGCATCAGCAAGACCATCAAAAGTCAGTGCAGAAATGGTTAAGTCGGATGGGATAAACTCAGCTACCGAAATATTATCAATGTAAAGACGCTCTAACTGAGTAGTAGCATCTCCTTCAACGTGGAAAGCCAAATAGTACTCACCAGCGGCAGCAACATCAAATACGTGTGCGGAGAAGATAGCATTGGCGTTTGAGAAAACATCTTCCACTTCGAGGAAGGTAACAGCAACAGTTGCAGAAGGATTTTGAGCATCTACTAAATAAACACTCAAATCTTTAGCACTGGCAGCTAGAGCGAAGTTGGTTCCGTAATCGAATACAAATTTATAATCAGTACTTGCAGATAAAGTTAAACAAGGTGAGAATAACCAATCGTTAGCGGTAGTTTCGAGGAATTCGAAAGCCAAAACTTTATTGAAATTAGTTCCGTCGGTAATTTGAGTGTAGATCCACTCTTCGCCATCGGTATTGGCATCTACGGCTACCCAATAAGCATTGTCGGTTTCAAAATCTTGAGCGTATGGTCCATTATCGATAATGTTAGATACGGTAACCACAGCGTAGTTATTAATTTCGTTGTTCGATAAATCTTCGTCGGCAGGGAAGTCGATGATGATATCGATTGCGGAAACGTTATTAGCGTTAATTGGAGTTGTAAAAGTATAAGTAGTGGTAGCTCCGGCAGCCAAGGTAGCGGTGTATAATTCTTCGACAATTACGAGTGATCCACCATTATCGTAGGTATAAACCATATCGAAACCAGTTTGAGGGTCCAAACCAATGTTACTAATTTCGACAACAACAGGAACACTGGTTACGTCGCCACATTCTGCAATAGGAGAAACAACACTAACAATTTTGAGATCGTCGTTGAGTTTTTCACGAATGGTTAAATTATCGATACGAACAACATCTTGAGTGCGAGCGCAAGAAGCTTCTAGAGTCAGGGTAAAATTAGAGTTTGCATACGCATCTAAGTCGACAATTACTTCTTCCCATTCGAAATTGCCTAATTCATCGGCATTGAAAGTAGCAACTACATCGCCATCGGCAACAACACGCAACCAGGAATATTTATATCCACCGGTTCCATCGGTTAAACCGAAAGCTTGGTACAAGTCAAATAAAACTTCGAGCGTAGCTGCGCTTGTAGCGTTGACATTACAGGTATAAGCGGTAGCAACATTATCGGTAAACTCATCGAAAGCTTGGGTTTCGGTGGTGTATTGCGAGCTAGCATTCCAACCTGCACCGGTTCCACCTGTGAATTCGAGGTATCCGTTGTTAACCGAAACGGAGGCATCGCTACCATTTGTAAAGCCTAATTCTTCAGGGGATAAAAGGAAGTTGAAGCTATGAGGTAAAGTGGCAATGCCAGCAACACCGTTGTTCACTACTGTTAATGTTTCTGGTGAGTTAGAGAAAGTAGTATTAAAGTCAGACAAAGTGCAAATGAAATCGTAAGCTCCCGTGGATTCCAGATCAAATTGATAGTTGGCGGTAGTGACAGTAGCACCTGCAGGAATTGACGCACTACTTGAATAGGTAAAAGTAGCTATTCCAAAAGCCACATCAAGCGAATAACCAGCTACAGCTACTGTGCTGTTGTTTCGGATAGTGAAACTAACGTCCTCTAAGTCAGATAAAGCACAAGAACTAACCGAAGGAGTAGCAATACCAATTAATTCCAGACTAGCAGAAGTAGGAGCAGCATCGGTAACATCGAAATCGTCGAAACCGAAACCAATAGCAGTACCTGGAGTGCTGGTAGCATGCGATTTGAAGGTAAAGCGGAACTTCACATTAGCTTCGCCAGCCAGTTGGGCAAATTCACCACTCAGTGATTGCCAGCTGGAAGAATTATTCCAAACTGGGTGTAAGTTTGGGTAGAAGCCAAAATGTAGATCGGCATCGTACCAACTAGGAGAGGTATTAAGTACTTCCCAATTTGTTCCACCGTCGGTAGAATACTCGAGTACGGCACCATCAGCTCCCAGCGTAGGGTTAGAAAAAGCATCGGCAAAATAGTCGAAGCTAACTTCGGGTAGCACTACAGCCGATAAGTTGAATACTGGACTAGTAACAGTAGTAACGGTACCGGCGGTATAAGCACCGGTCAGCGAGGTAGCTACGAATTCACCGACACGAGCGTGCGGATATTCCGGAAAAACATAAGCTCCTTGCACAAATGCATCACCAGATGCAGTAGTGACTGACCAACCCTGGAAATCGGTTTCAAAATCGTAGGGAGGGTAAGACACGGCAGAAGCGTTGAAGTGCAACAAAAGCACGACACTTAGAAAGGTTAAAACTTTAGAAAATTTACTCATGACTTCTATTTTTAAAGATTAATAACACGTTTAGAGCTGATCAGCCTAATCTGTCAGGGGGGCCTAAAAGCTCGTTATATTACTTACAACAATATGACATTCAATTAGTTAAGTTAATCGACTTATTTTAAGGACTTAATCGATACGAAGTTTTAAATATACGCATCAAATTGATTAAAACAAGTTTTTTTCTAATCTCGACTTATCAGGCCAAAAAAACGCATTTTTTTGCTGTAATACAAGAAAAGTTTAGGGAAATCGAATGTGAATTTTAGGTAAAAAAAAGAGGCTTCAAGAGCCTCTTTCAAAATTTTCTAATTAAAGTGGGAATTCGTTTCGGAACCGTTCTGCATCGAGGGCAGCCTGGCAACCCGATCCGGCTGCTGTAATAGCCTGACGATAAACAGGATCTTGCACATCGCCGCAGGCAAACAAGCCGGGGATATTGGTTTTTGAAGTACCTGGAATAGTTTTAATGTAACCGATTTCGTCCATATCGACAACGCCTTCCACGAGTTCAGAGTTGGGTTTATGTCCAATGGCAACAAAGAAACCGCTGATATCGATAGTAAATTCTTTTTCGTTTGCCTGCCCTTGGTTTTTAACCAGCTTAGCACCTTTTACTACGGTATCGCCGGTTACTTCAAGGGTATTGGTTTCGAAGAGAACTTCAATTTTAGGATTGCTCAAAACACGTTCCTGCATTGCTTTGGAAGCACGTAGATAATCCTTACGTACTATCATATAGACCTTTGAGCAAATATTAGCTAAATAGGACGCCTCTTCGCAAGCCGTATCGCCACCACCTACGACGGCCACATCCATATTTTTGTAAAAGAATCCATCGCAAGTTGCACAAGCTGATACTCCCGACCCCATGAACTTCTGTTCACTTTCGAGGCCCAGGTACTTGGCCGTTGCTCCAGTTGCAAGGATTACGGTTTCGGCAAGGATCATTTTCTCTTCATCGACCACCACTTTGAAAGGGCGTTCGGTTGTATCGAGGGAGGTAGCAATACCCCATCGGCAATCGGCTCCAAAACGTTGTGCTTGCGCTTTGAAATCTTCCATCATTACCGGACCGGTTACTCCCTGTGGGTAACCTGGATAGTTTTCTACCTCGGTGGTAGTCGTTAATTGACCACCTGGTTGAAGGCCTTCGTACATCACGGGACTAAGACCTGCACGTGCGGCATAGATAGCGGCTGTATAACCGGCAGGACCGGAACCAATAATCAGTGTTTTTACTTTCTCGGCATTCTCGATGCTCAGTTCTTTTTTTGCAGAACTCCCTTCGGTAGGATCTAAAGGTTTAAATAGGTTCATAGTTGTTGATTATTATCTGTTTGTAAGTTGATTTTTCATCTTGTTCCCTTTTTATAAAAAGGCGTGTAAAATTAAATTTATTTCGAAGTAGATTGGAGTTCATTAAGGACTTTTAAGATTCAAACTATCTACTTGAAGGGAATCGACGAAAAAGCTGGTTTCGTACACTCCGTATCCGCCCCAGTTACCGAGGGCATTGGGGATGTTTCCTTCAACGGGAGCCGGATTAGCAAATGGGTTTCCACCCCCTCCGGAATTTTGCTGATAGCCCACCCAAAAACGATAGTGAGGGAGATCGATGCTACACATCCGAATCAACACTTCTTCTCCCGGAAGGAAAAAGAATCGATTGGGATCTTCGGGATCTTCGAGTTTATTATCGCCATGAAAAATTCGAAACTCAATGCTGTCTTGTCCGTCGAAAGGGGTATCATCCCATATGGAGACAAAAGGATGCACGAAGGTTGAATCGCGGCCTTGGGTTTTAGAGAAAATA
Source organism: uncultured Bacteroidota bacterium (assembly GCA_937954085.1). Classification (GTDB taxonomy): domain Bacteria; phylum Bacteroidota; class Bacteroidia; order Bacteroidales; family M50B96; genus M50B96. The sequence continues at coordinate 8,192 of CALGAK010000112.1, read as the reverse complement.
CGATAATAATTTCTAACTCCTTTGGGGTCGGAAAAGAGGCCTCGGATAAATCCCGGAGAATCTTCTTCTTGGAATGCTGGTTCGAACCAAAGGCTATCGATAGGCACCGGAAGAGGAATACTGGTTTGAGCCCAATATTCTTGATTATCATATTCGATAGTCAGATCGTATGATTTCCCTGGTTCCCCTTTAATCTTGCTACCCCGGTATTTCACAAAAGGGAAAACATTCAAATCGGGAATGAGTTGAAGCGTGTCGTGTTGCCCTCCTTCGGAAACGACTACCGTTGCATCGAATATTACCGTATTATATAGGTATGTTGGCACATAAACCGGGATGCCAAATAATTCGATAAGCGTACTATCGTTTAGATTGATTTCCTCGAAATAGCCGGTACTTTTAGTTAGAATTACCTCGGCATATTCCCCTGAAAAGATAGACCCTTCGACCACCATTTTGGGATCGTACTCAGCATAATCGAGGGTGATATCTTCCTCGCAACCAACCAGAAAAATCAAAAAGGACAATAACAATATTAAGGTATGAGCAAAATTCTTTTTCATGATTCGAAGGGATTAAAAGCTAAAATTCCAGGCAATAGATGGCATAATGGGGAAAATGGTGACTTGCTTCGCCATGGTAGCAAATTGACCATCGAGAATGCTCCCCTGAAAATCGTAGTAGATAAAATATGGATTTTGCCGATTGTAAACATTGTATACGCTTAAGTTCAAGGAGCTTCGCCGCTCGTCCTTTTGCATGAGCAAATAGGTTATCGAGACATCCATTCGGTGGTAATGAGGCATTCGAAAAGAATTGAAATCACCGTATTCGGTTACGATGGTTCCATTATCCATGAAGTATCGACCAACGATAGGGGTAAATGCGCTACCCGTTCCATAGACAAATACAGCAGAGAACTGCCACTTATCGTATTCGTAGGTGAGCGTTCCGGAGAAGTCGTGCCGACGATCGTAACGTGCCGGGTATGGATTACCAAGGTTAATATCGTCGAATTGGCGGGTAGTACGAGAGAGCGTGTAGCCGGCGAATCCTGTAATGGAGCCAAAGTTCTTTCTAACAAACAATTCCATTCCGTAGGATTCTCCATCGCCATAAACGAAATTATTATCGGCATTGTCGCCCACTGTTAGTCCAAAGGAAGATCCCGGTCGATATTCGATTTGATTCTCCATGGTTTTGTAATAGAGTTCGACCGAAGTTTCCAGGTAATCCTCGAAGAAATTGTGGAAGTATCCGATACTGTATTGATTTCCAACTTGCGGAAAGACAACATCGCTTGAAGGGATCCACAGGTCGGTAGGCAACAGCACAGTAGAAACCGATGCGAGATGGATGTACTGATAATTATGCGTGTAGGAAGCTTTTAACGAATTGGATTTACCGAGAGTGTACCGCATGCTCAGCCGAGGCTCCAGGTTCTGAAACCGAACAACCTCATCGCCTGCATTCCAGGTTATGGTATCCGTATTCACCCCTTCGGCATTTTTCACATAGCGTGTAAAGGGGCCTACTTGCTGAAAAATGGTTCCACGCAAACCGGCATTGATCCTCAGGCGGGGAGTGAGATCGAATTCGTCGTTGATATAAATGGAGTAATCGTTTGCAAATTGAAGAAGAGCATCGCCCACGTCGATCGAGACTTCTTCAGACTGACCACTTACAGAACTTGGGATGAATAGGTGGCGGGTATAATTGGCTCCGAAGGTGATTTTGTGGTTATCGCCCGGGAAATAACTAAAATCAGTTTTCAAGGTGTAGTTCGTTATTCCCGAAAAGAGCTTGAGGTTGAAGTCATTTTGAAGGATGTCGATGCTAAACTGATAATCGGAATAAATAGCGGTCGTATTCATAAACAACTTATCGCTAAAGAGGTGATTCCAACGAGCGGATGCTGTGGTATTTCCCCAGGGGATGTTCATGGCCACTCCATTCTCGGCATTTGCAAAGGAAAAGACATCGCGACCAAAGTATCCGCTTAAGAAAACCCGGTCTCTATCGGAGATTCGGTAGTTTACCTTCGCATTGAGATCGTAAAAGTAATAGCCTGATCCGGCGAAAGGAGATGAATCGGGAACAAAAGGGCGAATGAGCAAGTCGACGTAGGTTCGGCGTCCTGAAATAATAAAAGAGCTGGTGTCTTCCTTAATAGGACCTTCGACGGTAAGTCGGCTGGCAATTAAGGAAATACCTCCACGAGCCTTATATTCTTTCATGTTCCCTTCTTTCATGCTGATGTCGAGTACCGATGAGAGGCGGCCTCCATATTCGGCAGGCATCCCCCCTTTGATTAGTTTCACATCCTTGATTGCATCGGAATTGAACACCGAGAAGAATCCAAAAAGATGCGAAGCATTGTAAACCGTTGCACCATCGAGCAGAATTAGGTTTTGATCGGGTCCACCCCCACGCACATAAAACCCGGCGCTACCCTCGCCAGCCGATTGCACTCCGGGGAGCAGCTGAATAGTTTTAAGAATATCTACTTCACCAAATAGAACCGGCAAGGATTCAATGGTTTTTATTGGGAGGAGGATGGTTCCCGTTTCGGTGCTTTTCACATTTTTATCGGTCCGATCGGCCTGAATTGTCACCTCTCCGGTAGATAATCCACTGGGCTGTAATTCGATATTCAGGCGAATGTCCTTTATCAGTTCAATTCGCGTTTCATAGGTTTCGTAACCGAGGTAGGAAATTACCAGGGTATAACTTCCTTTCTCGGTACTAATGGAGTAGAAACCATAGGTATTTGAGACCGTACCTTTCAGCAATTCGCTGAAATAAATGTTGGCACCTATGAGTTCTTCGCCGGTTTGTTTGTCGCGAACATAGCCGCTAAGGGTAAATTTTTGAGCCAGAAGGGTTGCAGGGAACAGCAAGGCAAGAGCCATTGCGAGACCCATGAAAAAGTGTTTCATCATTAAATGGAGTGTCCGAATGAAAAATTTTTGATTCTTTGAAGAAACAGCATAATAAGCCGATTAGTTACATATATCTTTGCTACATTTAACATTAATTAAGCTTCTTTGTGAAGCAACAAGAAGCCTTATAAAAAGTTGATTTTCATGAAAAGAATCGATTATCCCTCCGTACTGATAAACTGGATTATTGTTGGTTGTTTGAGCCTTAGTTCATTGAAAGCGAATGGCTCGGAAGCAACCAGTCCGAAAGTAAGCGGGAATCCGGTAAAACCCGACCAAGTTGAATTCTACTACAACGCCAAGGGACTGGTTATCAAGATAGAAGTGAAAAAAGCTCAAAATCAAGGGCGCGAAGTGATAGAATTAACTCCCGAGGGTAAACTGAAACAGATTGGTTGGTATGGGAACGAAGAATTATTTTCCGGATATCGTCTTGATTGGAATGCACAAGATGAGCTTGCACTGAGTTACCTGTACCAGGGAGCGCCCAGTCCTATCGACTCACAAGATATTTGGCAGAACAACACCGACTTAGCCGGCCGCATTCAGGCTCTCGCCTACGATTCCATTGCCTTTGATCTTTCTGAACTCGATTCTCTTTGCAACTTTTATTTAAGCTCCAATACCTCTTCTGCCTACCGCGAGGAGCCAACAGGGGAATCTGCCGAGGAAGTGGTTTTGGGAACCGATTTAGAAAACACACCCATTGAATCAGAGAAACCATCGGAGATAAGCTGGACAGAGAGAGTTTCCAGCATTCGGATCAAGCATTTGGAGACCTTAGCTCAGCATTGGCTTTGGCTTCAGCAGTACACCCAGTTGGACGACTCACTTCAACAAATTGCACCTAATCTACTTGCCAATAAGGAAATGATTGGGGGGCCGAACGCTATGCGAATTGACAGTTTGAACGCCCAACTGAATCAGGCTGCTCCGCAGATGGACTTACCCACCTACATTCAGCAGTTGCAAAGCATTTTAAAAGAGTTTCAGTCGATGGAGATAGCGTGGCAACAGCAACAAAAAAACCAAGCATTACTCGATAAATATTTGGATAAAATTGAAGTCCGTTTGCCACAATTCAGCCAAAAGCTTTACGAACTTGAGTACCCCCGGTTACAATCGAATTTACAAGAAAACACCGCGCTCCTGCATCGTGAGGAAGAGCTCGACGCTGCCTTACACTCCCTGGAAATTTATCTAGCCATGCTCGATTCAAGCATCAGTTTATATAAGGAGTTTGAAATGCAGTGGTCGAAATTAGCTCAGGTAGTGGGTAATACGGATGATGAAAAAAATCCTAATCGCGACTTGCTTCCACTCGAATTGAAACAACACTATGAAGCCTGTGAAAATTTATCATGCGCTTTTGTCCATTTAAAAGAGTTGATGACAAAAGTGGAAGAAAGTCTTACCATCAGCGAAGAAGTGACACGATATGTAACTCTTTTCAATGGCGATTTCACTCGATTAGGAGAACAGTATTTACAGCGATATCCGACCATATATAAGAAAGAATTCAAGCCACTAATGGAGAAGGTGGAGAGTTTTCAGAAAAGCTCATGGATTCGCGAGAAATATCAATTAGGGAAACAGCTTAGCGACACCCTACCCTATTATCGAGAAGGATTACAGTATTTTTCCCGAATCGATTCGATGATTGATCATGAGTTTACCCTGCTGAAAAGCGAATTAACGAAAGTGGATCGATCGGTTTACAAAGGGGAGATTCCTGCCATTGAAAATTCGATCAAGAGTTATAAAGTAGGTAGTACTGTTTCGCTCAAACGCATTGCCGGTGAGGATTGCGAATCGAAAATTAGGCTAACACAGCTTGCCCTTGAGAATTATCAAAGTCAGCATGAAACCTTAACGACCAACCTTCAAAAATTGGTAAGCGATTATCAGAAAGAGTTCCCCCCCTTGTACAAAGGCGCAATTAAAGATTTGGAAAAGAAATATTCCGACTACGAGGGCATTGAACAACTCAGCCGACGAATGGAAGTTGGCTTACTACTGATGAAAGAGGTTCATCATTTCGATAGCCTCTACCATGAATTAAGTTTTCAGTCGAAATTATTGGAGGAAAAAGTATTGCAGACCGAATTGTTGTATCAGACTGATTTCCCAGAAGTTTATAAATCGGAATTGGAACAACAGCGGAAGGATATAAAGGATTACCAATCGATGGACGATATTCCGTCGAAGGTTTTGAAAGGCGGGTTTATTATTGAGTTAGCCGATCGTATGCTGACGACACATCCTGCTTTAAAAGAGAATCAAGACATCATCCGAAAAGATTTCCAAACCATGGTGGAAGCTTATCGTAAGGAATACCCCGAAGTATATAAAACCAGGATTGAGCCATTGCTTTCGATCTTGAATGAATATGAGAAAGCCGGATTTCATCAGAAGAAACTTGCTTTAGGTCAGGAATTAGTAAAAAATATTTCGGAGAACAATGGTAAGTTGAATGAATTGCGCAGAACCTCCGAATTAATTGAAGCGAGGATGAATGAGTTCGAAGCATTTTTCGAGAACAAGAGTCAGTTCAAGCACATTTACAAGAAAGGTCGGAAGTTTTCGAAGGAAATGAAGAAAGCTTACGAAAAAGAGATTGATCCGGACACGAAGCTGAACGCCGGTTTAAGTTTAATCAACATGATGAACGACTTGCTATCCTTGCAATCCGGTTATCACGAAGAATTCAATGAATCGGTAAGAAAGATAAAAGAACCTACGGAGTTCGTTCAGGCTTTGAGTAATTACGTTAAGACCAAGCCCTAACGAAGTATTTTGCTTCGGTGACCGATTGCACTTCACCAGTTCGAATCGGGCATAAAAAAAGGCGATGGAAAACCATCGCCTTTTTTTGATTATTAGGATTAAGCTTTTACTTATTTATTTTTCAGAGCATTGAGCATGGTAACCCCCAGTTCGGCGGGAGATTCGACTACATGGATACCACACTCGCGCATGATTTTCATTTTTGCCTCGGCGGTATCGTCGGCACCACCAATGATCGCTCCTGCATGTCCCATTCTGCGTCCTTTGGGAGCTGTTTGACCAGCGATGAAACCCACTACCGGTTTCGTTCCATTTTCTTTAATCCAATATGCGGCATCGGCTTCCATGCTACCTCCAATTTCACCAATCATGATAATTCCTTCGGTTTCGGGATCGTTCATCAGGAGTTCAACCGCCTCTTTGGTAGTGGTTCCGATAATAGGATCGCCGCCAATTCCGATACAAGTAGACTGACCGAGACCAGTTTTAGTAATTTGATCGACTGCTTCGTAAGTTAGGGTGCCGGAACGAGAAACGATTCCAATACTTCCTTTTTTATGAATGAAACCTGGCATGATTCCCACTTTGGCTTCGTCGGGGGTAATAACACCGGGGCAGTTAGGACCGATCATCCGGCAGTCTTTTCCTTTGAGGTATTCTTTCACCTCGACCATATCGGCCGTTGGGATTCCTTCGGTGATGGTAATAATAACTTTGATTCCGGCATCGGCTGCTTCCATAATGGCATCGGCTGCAAAGGACGGTGGAACGAAGATAACCGACACATCGGCTCCGGTAGTATTTACGGCATCGGCCACGGTATTAAAAACCGGTTTCCCGAGATGCTGTTGACCACCTTTGCCGGGTGTTACACCACCGACCACGTTACTACCATAGTCGATCATTTGAGAGGCATGAAAAGTACCTTCGCTGCCTGTAAATCCTTGCACAATAATTTTGGAATCTTTATTTACCAGAACACTCATAATTGTAGATTATTTGTTTAGAAATGGAGGTCAAAAATAGCTTAATTTGATAATTATTAAAATATATCGATACGTAAAGAATGAGAAATATTGAGGATACGATTTGTGCCTTGGCAACTCCCCAAGGGAATGGAGCTTTAGCCCTGATTCGCATGAGTGGGCCGGATAGTTTTCGCATCATGGATCGATTGTTTCGTTTTCGGTCGAAGGCTACGAAGAAGGTTAGTGAGCAGGCTGGGAATACCCTTCATTTTGGGGAGCTTTGGCATCGCGATCAACTTCTCGACGAGGTGTTGGTAAGTGTTTTCATTTCCCCTCGATCCTACACCGGCGAAGATTTAATTGAAATTTCTTGTCATGGTTCGAGTTACATTCAGCAATCGATACTGACCGCTTTGCTGGATTCCGGAGCGCGTATGGCTGAGCCCGGAGAATTCACCCTACGAGCCTTCACAAATGGCAAGATGGACTTATCGCAAGCTGAGGCCGTTGCCGACCTAATAGCTTCTAATTCCAGAGCATCGCATCAATTAGCCATGAATCAGATGAGAGGAGGATTTAGTTCCGCCTTAGCCGATTTACGCTTAGAACTTTTAAATTTGATTTCCCTCATCGAGTTAGAGCTCGATTTTAGCGAGGAAGATGTTGAGTTTGCCGACCGGAAGCAATTATCCTCCCTTTTAAAGCGCATTTTGGAGCAAATAGACCGTTTAAAAGAGAGCTTTCAAATGGGGAATGTGATGAAAGAAGGCGTTTCGGTGGCCATTGTAGGGAATCCGAATGTAGGCAAATCTACTTTACTGAATATTTTACTGAAGGAAGAGCGCGCGTTGGTTTCCGACATTGCCGGCACCACCCGCGACAGTATCGAGGAGACCTGCACCATTGATGGAGTGCTGTTTCGCTTCATCGACACAGCTGGTTTACGCGAGACTCAGGATGTAGTAGAGCACATGGGAATTCAGCGGAGCTTGGCTAAGATTGAACAGGCACAAGTGATTTTACTCCTATTGGATGCTTCGGATGCCATGGCTAATTTGCAGGAAAGCATCCAGTTCATTGATTCCCGATCGAAGGACAAGAAATTGATTTTGGTCGTGAATAAAATCGATTTATCCGATTCCCACACACGACTCATCCATGAGCTTCAGCAGAAGGTAAATCCGAGCACCCCAATTGTGGATATATCGGCCAAGTTACACAGCAAGATTGATGTACTAACCCGAGTTTTATACGAAAGTGTATTGGACACTCTTCCCGATGAGAGTTCGGTAATTGTGAGTAACCTGCGTCACTACGAAGCCCTTTCGGAGGCTTCGAAAGCCTGCAACAGAGCGCTGGAGGGCATTGATTCTAACCTCCCGACCGACCTGTTAGCCTTCGAGATTCGCCATGTGTTACACCACATAGGCAGCATCACCGGTACCCTCACCACCGACGAAGTATTGGGAAATATATTTAGGAATTTTTGTATCGG
>CALGAK010000111.1 GCA_937954085.1 uncultured Bacteroidota bacterium | reverse complement strand
AAAAAAAAAAGGAACTCCACTTGGAAGTTCCTTTTTCGTTTAAATCAATCTTTATGAAGAAGCTTACTTGATGGCAGCGGCATAAAGCTTACTTACTTCTTCCCAGTTAATAACGTCCCAAATTGCTTGAAGATAATCCGGACGACGGTTTTGGTATTTCAAGTAGTAAGCGTGCTCCCAAACATCGACTCCTAAAATAGGTTCACCTTGCATTGGAGCAACCGGCATGAGTGGATTGTCTTGGTTAGGAGTAGAGGTAATGGCTAATTTGCCCTCTTCGGTCACGATTAACCAGGCCCATCCGGACCCAAAACGGGTAGCAGCCGCTTGGTTGAACTGAGTTTTGAACTCTTCCATGTTTCCAAAATGCTTGTTGATAGCGTCGGCTAATTCGGCAGAAGCCTGCGTGTTTTTCTTGGGGGTAAGAAGCGTCCAAAATAACTGATGGTTGTAGTGTCCGCCACCATTATTACGAACGGCTACCGAATAAGAAGTAATATCTTTCAGGATCGCTTCTAAATCGGTGTGACTTTCTTTCCCTTCGGCTTTGAGAGCATTATTCAAATTATTGACATATCCGGCATGGTGCTTCGTGAAGTGAAGTTCCATGGTTTGTGCATCGATCGAGGGTTCTAATGCAGTAAAATCGTAAGGCAGTGGTGCCTGAACAAATTGTGCAGTACTGTTGGTTGTTGTCATTGCTAAAACTATTAATGTTAATACGGTTAGAAAATTGGTTTTCATTTCAGTGTGGTTTACTTAATTAGTGAACGCTGTTTGTGAAGAGAAACATTGCTGTTTCGGATTAGTTCAGAAAAAATGACAGGTATTTAAACAAGCAAGAAAAAACAAGGGCTTGTTTAACTGATAAACAAGCCCTTAGAAAAAATTCAACTGGTACTAAACAATTGCGATTTAAATATTTTTAGGAGTTTCGGTGTTTTGGAAATTCTCAAAATTAAAGCCTAAAGTAAAGCGAAGCGTGTTCGCCAATGGATGGCGAGCAATAGGCGACATTAAATAAGAAAAATCGAGACTGAAAACATTGAGCTGCATTCCTAAGCCCAGGGTAAAAAACTGTCGGTTTCCTTTAGTGGGATGTTCAAAAAAGTATCCACCGCGTAAGGCAAACTGATTCGCATACCAATACTCAGCTCCGAAAGAATAATTGATTTCGCGAAATTCTTCGCGAGCAACTTGAATTTGTCCATCGATGATACCGGGAGCGTCGTAAAAGGATTGGAAAATACCACTCACTACCGAAACATTCGGATTCATTCCATAAAGAATCTCACGATTTCCGTCGGCATCAATGGCAGTGTTATCAGGGTTATAATAAGGAGGTGTTGGAACCAACAGTTTGTTCAAATCGACGGTAAACGTAAAGCGATTGTAATCGTCGATTTCCATGGTATAAGCTCCACCGAGTTTTAAGTTAGCGGGCAAAAAGTCTTTTTGTGCATTGGCAGTGTAGCTAATCTTCGAACCCATGTTGGAAAGATTAATTCCGAATGCCAGTTTACCATCATAATTGAAGTAATCCACATCCCGCTGATAAAAAAAGGCAACATCGGAAGAAACAGCATTTCCCGGGCGAGATTCGATTCCTTCGACAAAAATTCCTCCGGTTAAGTTTGAATGGATGTAGCGCAAGGAAATGGCTCCGGAAAAGTTTTTCGTCAGTAAGCGGCTGTAGGCAAAATCGAGGGCAAATTCATTTGGCTTGAACTGGCCGGTCGTATTTCCAACAATATCGGTAAAAGTAATATCGCCCAGAGAGAAGTAGCGCAGCGAACCAGCTACTGTCTGAAACTTGCCAAAACGCTGAAAGTAAGAAGCGTACAGCAAGTGAATATCATCGATTAAATTACTCAGCCAAGGCGAATACGATACCGAGAAACCCATGTCGTTTTCGATAAAAGCATACTTGGCAGGATTGTAATGCATGGAATTAGCATCGGGCGATGTGGCCACACCGGCATCTCCCATAGCTCCTCCTCTAGAATCGGGGGTAATTAACAAGAAGGGAACGGCAGTGGTGATGGTGTTCACTTCCGTATTTTGTCCTAAGAGCACATCGGTAGTGGTAGATTGTGCCTGGGAACTTAGGGAAAGTCCTGTAAGAAAAACAAAGGACAAAGCGAAAATGCGTTTAATCATAGTGAGAGAGAATGGTTTAAAAAATCGTGCAAATATAAATCTTTTTGAGAAACCGAAATTTGGTCTATATATTATGGACGAGGAACAAAATTTTCTCCGGAAAGTTTAAATGCTTCCTGCAGAACGTGTTCATAAAAAGCTTCTTTGCGTTCCTCACGCTTCTTGTAAGCAAGTTTCCTCGCTGCCACATAGCCCCCAAAATAATATCGTTGAAGCCAGGGAAAAATACTGGTATAGGCATTTAACAAACTGTAGCGATGAGCAATATAAATGAAGGCAAATTCGAGCATACCAACTAAAAGAAAAGAGTTCGCAGCTTCTTTCGGATAACCGGCATACAGCTGCCCCGATCCCGGGATTACCAAGCTCATGATTCCGGCCCAGGCAGGACTTACTCGCCGAAGGTGAAGCGTATCGGCAAAGAGTTTTTGCATGTTCACAAAATCCTGTTCTCGATTATGCAGCGCATAAAATCGTTCCATCGATTTTTCGGCACGGGTATATTCCTCGAGTGTAATGTATGCAGCTGCCAGAAAGAATTGTTTTCGGGCCAAATGCTCTGGGGTAAGCGTATCGGGAAGGCTGTATAGCTCCAATAAGGAAAACTGCGGATTACTGGCTTTCAAATACATAGCTGCTTTTTTCAAAACAACTTCCACTCGTTCATCTTCTGTTTCCGCTAATTGATAGGTGTAGTCGAACCAAGCTGTAGCTTGATCGAACTGATTCAGATTCAGATAACATTCAGCAATTCGATAAGCTCCCTCGTAGAAGGCTTTATCTTCCTTAAAAAAAAGATAGCGCTGAAAAGTGCTAAGGGCCGTTTCGTAATCGTTCGATTCGTAATAATGATTTGCCAATTGCCAGGTTTGCTGCGGATCTTGCGCCGAACCAACCTGCGAAAAGAGGCTAATCCATCCGATCAAAAACAGCTTCCACCCGGTGGTCCAATGCATGTCGTTGTTGATAGTTATATTTGTTTGCAGCTTTATACGAGCCATATAAATTTCCCAAATAAAAACCGGTTCCCAGAGCTGCGTAGCCCCAACCGTAAATACTATTAATCCCTCGCTGATCGAACCCACGATAAGCCTGATAAATAGCTACTGTGGTGAATAGAAACGAGAAAATCCCATCTTTCCAATTCCCGGTATAAACCTTACCCAAACCGGGAACCAACACCGAAAGCAAAGTACTCGTAACCGGCGATTTATACTTTAAACGAAGTGCTTCCTCGCTTAAATAACGCATGGTTTGTAAATCGGTTCGAGAATCGGGAGAAATTGCTTCGGCCATACTACGAGCAGTGGCATAATCGTGTTGCAATAAGCGCCCACCCACAGCAAAAAGCATCCGATCATCACCCTCCAAACTACTATTATCCAGATAGTTAAACAACGTCAAATAATTACGCTGGTGGAGCAACATCAGGGCTTTCTCGCGGGAAATATGAGCAGGAGCTAATCGATTATCGGGGAATAATTGGTTAGCACGCGACAATCCTTTTCGAAAATTACCCTGCTTCCGATAACTTTTTATCAAGTAATAGCTGGCCAGTGTATCGGTCGGATCGAAGAAGACCAATCGCTCATACTCTACCGAAGCTAGCTTAAACTCCCTACTCTGATAGAGGAAATTGGCAAACTGCCGCGTATGGGCCTCATCGTACAAATCCTGACCCCACAAAGAAATACTGAAGAAAAGGCTCAATAAAATCGAAATCGTCTTTTGCATCTAGTGGAACTTATGATCCAAAACCGGATCGATCAATAAATTATGCTCCGAATCGAATTCATAATCCTCGGAATTGAGGCCATGACAACGGGAAAAACGATCGAAGAAATTAATGGTCCCTATGACCACTCCTTGCTCGCGAATAGCTTGCACTCCATAAGTGGAACACGATGGGGTAAAAGTGCAAGTATTGCCATCTTGCGAAGACACAAATTGCTTGTACACGAAAAATAATTCCCCAATAAACCAATCGTATTCATTATCGTAATTCCGGTCGTGCCGATGATGGACCTCCTCCTCAACGGCTACTACCGAAAGAAGCCCCTTTAAATCGTCGGCTGTTTGTGCTTGCACCGACCAACTAATCGAGCCAAGCAGGAAAGCGATAAAGACTATCTGCCTCATATTCATTCACTTTAAAATTTCGATAATTCGACATGCGTACTTCTTTTTCATTCTGAAAATAGGTGTACTGTATCACCTGACTCGGAAAAGAACTTCCCAACACCGGGACGTACTCCTCGAAGATGTATTTTGTCTGAAGCTCCTCTTTGTCGTTGTAGCTGAGTAAACCACTCAAGTTTTTATTTTGTTGCGACAAAAGCATTTTTCCTCCGTTCGGATAATTCTTAGGAGGCAACCAAGTGCTGATAACCAGCCCATCGTCTTGCACTACATCGTGCAACTTCCAATGCGAATTGCTCAACCCATAATACTCCAAATTCCCGTTCAGAAACAAATGAAAAATATTGAAATCGATTAAACCTAGAGCTATGGTTTTGCTGAACAACGTATCGTCTTTTACCCGAAAAATAGCTTCGTCGGTAATGTAAACTTGTTCGCGGTATGGGAAACTGATATCGAAAACAACCACACGCTCGTTTCGGTCGTAATACACCTTTCCCACCGAGAGCTTCTTATTACCTACCCGATCGGATTCCTTTAAGGTAAACTCCGCTTCGATCCGATTAAAAAGTTGAGCGGAAAGACTTAAGGCGAAAAAGATTCCAATAAACGATAAAATAATTCCTTTCATGATGTTGCTGTTAACTCGACAAGCAATCGCTTGGATAAAAAAAAAGGAAGCATTTCACTTCCTTCCTTATGTCGTATGAGTAATCGGTTTTAGAGAATAAATCCGCGGCTAGAAAAATAAATCCCATTGGATATGCCACCCAAAACCGCCGAAACAACAACGCCTATCCAGTAAGAGGTTTTGGAATCCTGACCGGATTCATTGTTGATTGCCACCAGGAAAAATCCAATAGGACAACAGCAAAACCCCCAGGCGAAAGCAGACCAATCCATATCGTCGATGGAGAAAAGGGCTCCCAAAGGACCTTGATGATTTGCATTTGCCAGATGAACATTGGCCAAAACGGGATGGTTTTGTGCCTTTAAAGCCTCGTAGTCAACACCTTCGTTTTCGAGCAGATAACTTTCCAGAGCCTCCAGTTCGGCAAATTCCTGAGCTAACTCTGCCCGGTCGTAATGAAACAGTTCGGCCGAATTGCCTTTTGCAAACAATTGAACTCCAAGGAAAAGAACGATTACTAAAACAAAATTTTTCATCTGTGTATAATTTGATTTTTAAAGGATAAATGGAATACCCATGATCTATTCAGCGTGATTGGTGCGATTTATTAATCTCATGGGTATTTCATACAGGGATTAACATTTGGTTAATGGTTCAAAAATAAAATGAATCATGGAGGAGACAAGGAATTATGAGAAAAATTTCACAAAGCGGCACTTTGCCTTTGTTTAACCACCTCGTAGCACAATACTCCTGCGGCAACCGACACATTCAGTGAGTCGATTTTGCCCAAAATAGGAATGCGTAGTTCGGCATCGCAGAGGGCTCTGAATTCGGGTGCAATGCCTCGATCTTCCGATCCCATGACTATGGCCAGCGGCATGTCGAGGTTTTGCTCAAAGTAGAGTTGCTCGGATTTCTCGCTTGCTCCGAAAATTTTCAATCCGTTTGCTCGGAGCATCCGTAAAGTCTTTTTCAGATTCGTTTCCCTACAAACCGGGATATGATGCAAGGCTCCGGCTGAGGTTTTCAGTGAATCGGCATTCACCGAAGCAGCTCCTTTCGAAGGGATAATAATCATGTGGACCCCGCTGCATTCAGCCGTGCGACAAATAGCACCAAAATTTCGCACATCGGTAATCTTATCGAGAATCAATACGAAAGGAATCTCGCCACGTTCAAAAATCTGTGTCAAAACCTCTTCGGTTTGTTGAAATTCGATGGGCGAAACGTAACTGATTACTCCTTGATGATTTTTCCCCGGAAACTTGCGAAAATAATCGTCGGGGACCATCTGAAAAGGCACTTGAGCCGCTTTCATCGCCTGATACAGCTCACTAAATAATTCTCCCCGAATCCCTTTTTTCATCAGAACGCGGGTAACTTCTTTTCCACTTTCGAGTGCTTCGAGTGTGGCTCGAATGCCATACACTACATCTTCTTTCTCTTTCATATTGAATTAAAATGATTCAGGAAATTTCTCCACCTTCATCCAGGCAGGTTAATTCTGAACCGAATAAATACGTCCATTGCGCCAGGTATCAACAGCCTGATACCAGCTTGCTTTATATAAATCTTGCCGGACAAGTTCATAACTTTCCGTTCTCCAGGGATTCTCTTTTCGAATGAACAGAAAATCCATGGAACTTAAATTTTTATTCCCTCCATAAATCCATCGCTCACTACCTTTCACGCGATAAATGGTTCCGGGAGGACCAAAAATAGTGTAGATCATGCCACGATCGCTCATCCAACCCTCCCGATAATCGGCAAAGTAACGATTAGCAAAATATATCCGGCTGTAATACACTCGAATAAGCTCTTTTGCTCGGGTTGCATTGCCCGTTGAAGCTAACCAAAAGCTATCTAAAGCGGCCTTGAGGCTCGGATGCCCCGATAAACGACGGTATTCCCTGGGCATGGTAAGATAGGTTAATGGTTCAAGCAACTGTTCGGAGGTGCGCGTTCCCGGGTAAAAAGAATTGAAAACCGGCATGCTCCACATAACCCGACCAGTATCTTGCAAACGAAATAAATACAATCCTTCTTCCTCAAGCTGAATCAACGTAGTATCGCTATGTGCAAACACATAGGTGGTATCAATTACCGGATCCGGCCATTTCGAAGGGCTCAGATAATACGGCAATTCAGCTTCTTCGGTCAGGGGAGCAATAAAATCGACATAGATACTATCGATGGAATGGTGATCGCTCTCAACTCGAAAGGTTTGCCCTACTCGCAAGTACGGCTCAAATAAAGGCATTTGATTGCGGGTGCGCAGCAAAAAGGCTTCTCGACTATCCGAAAAACGTTTATCGGCTTCGATGAAACTGAAATGTTTGCTCCCTCGATAACGATCTAAACTCGTTATTTCGAGGGTATAAAAATTTCCCGCCTTCAGTCGCATAGGTAAATTACTTACAAAATACCCTTCGATATTTTTCTTAAGTTGAAACTGAACACGCATGCTGTCCACCACCAGGTTACTATCGTTTGCTATCCTCAGTATGTATTTCAAATCGACCAAGGCATGTTCCCCTTCATTGGAATTCCATGTACTGAATTGTAAATCGTTCAAAGGGAAACGAACGTATAAACGGCTCAGCGAATCGTTTACATGATAGAGCTTAAACTTAGGCTCGAAAGTAGAGGAACTAGGGTTATAAATGCTGGCAATGTTTGTGGGTGGTTCAAGCCTCGAAGGAGTAGAACATTGAATCAGCCCCATCAGACTGAAAAACAAGACCACGACTATTGTCAATCGCTGGTTGAGAGCAAATCCTGAGTGGTATGGTGTTCCGATTTTCATGCCAAGCAAAGGTAAACATTTGATGGTCTTCTCCTCCGATTCCCGGTAGGCTTTTCATTGTTTTATCCCGTGAATTTCGCACATCGTTTTGGCATCGTGGAATGTTTTCTATTTTCGCCTCGCATTTATCCAATCCATCATGAAGTCATTTTTTTTCTCTCTTGCTTCGAGTCATACCTTTAAGCGGTGGACCCGGAAATCCTATGCCGTCTTCAACAGTTTGGGCAAAACCATTCGCATTGGAGTGCTTATTACCCCGCTAACCCTCCTTTTCGGGGTATCCGAAATGAAAGGTCAGGATCCTACGAACGGAAAGGGAGAATCAAAAGAAGTGGACATCGACGAAATAGAAATCATTTCCGAAAGCGCTGCCTTAGTTTTCCCTGAACCTTCGCGCGTGCTTACGGTAATCGACCAACGGGAACTAAAACAACTACCCGTTAACGATTTACAATCGATTTTGGAATATGCAGCCGGAATCGATATGCGCTCCCGCGGTCCCGGAGTGCAAGCCGATCTTTCGATGCGAGGCGGATCCTTTGAACAAAATTTAATCCTGATCGACGGGATTAATTGGAACGATCCGCAAACGGGCCATTTCGCCTTGAACATTCCAATTCGCCCCAATGAAATTGAACGAATCGAGGTACTGGCAGGAGGAGCTTCCCGATTTTACGGGGCAGGTGCCTTTACCGGAGCCATTAACATCGTTACTAAAAAATCGGGAACGAATCAGGCAATTACCGAAGCATCCTATGGTCAGCATGGCTTGTACGAAGCCGGTGTCTCGCTACACCGAAACCTGGCAGGTGGTTACCACAAGGCGGCTGTCTATACCAGCGGGAGCGAAGGCTATCGGGCAAACACGGATTTTAATCGCCGCGAATATTTTTATCAAACGAATTATCGCTTTCAGCATTGGACACTCAATGGACTGGTGAGCCATCAGGATCGGGCTTTTGGGGCCAACCAGTTTTATTCGGCAGTGTTTCCGAATCAGTTCGAAACAACGAGCACGGGTGCTGCTGTAGTCGAATTAGCACGCTACGGAGCCACAAACCACCGAATAAGTGCCTACCGAAGAGTTCATTACGATGAATTTCAACTCCGAAGAGATAATCCGGATTTCTACCGAAATTTTCATCGGAATCAAGTGTATGGAGTGAAATACAAAAGCACGTTCTCATTTGGAGGTGGATCTACCCAGGTGGCTGCTGAATTTCGTAACGAATCCATTCTGAGCAACAATTTAGGAGAAACCATTACCGACAGCATTGCCGTTCGGGAAGGATACTACTACAACAAAGCAGCTTCCCGCAGCCATTTCAGTCTATTGGCCGATCAAACCTACAAGACCGGAAGGTGGAATCTCTCGTTCGGAAGCATGATTCATTATCTGGCGGAATCCAATGGTTGGCAGTTTTATCCCGGAATCGACCTGGCCTTCGAACTCCACTCCCATTTCATTGGTTTCGCATCTTGGAATCGGAGCATGCGCCTGCCCAGCTTTACCGAATTATACTACCAAGCTCCGGATTTAGTTGGAAATCCGAATTTGTTGCCGGAAGAAGCGCAGAATTTCGAACTAGGTATCCGGTTCCGAAAAAATAATCTTTCGTCCGAAGCAATCCTTTTCCATCGCAGAGGCAAGAATCTGATTGATTGGTTGTGGGTTGGGGAAGAAGAAAAATGGTTCACGCAGAACCTGAGTAAAATCCATACCAGCGGAACGGAGTATCGCATTAACTGGAGTGTAAAGAGACTACCAGCCATACAAGAAGTGCAAATTCATTACGTATATTTATTGGCTAACAAAGACAACAACGAACAAGAAACCCGTTACGTTCTGGATTATCTGCGACATAATCTGAGTATCAAGCTTAGGGGAACCCTAATTGGGCAACTTCGCTGGAGCATTCAATCGCAATGGCAACAGCGAAACGGAAGTTACCTGAAGTATGAGCCTGAGAGTGGTCAATTTGAGTCGGTAGCTTACCCGATGGTTTTTCTCACCGATTTGAGACTCAGCTACAACATTGAATCGATCAAGCTGAATCTTTTCATCGATCTTAAAAATAGTGGCGACTACCGCTATGTGGATTGGGGCAACATTGAACAACCCGGACGATGGGTTTCGGGGGGCATTCGCTGGCTGCTTACGGATAAATAGCAAGCATTGTTGAACGACATCAAAAAAGTACCACCGAGGCGAAGGAAAAAGCTTAATTTAGCGGTTTAAACCAGCATCTGACCAATAGATGTAATTCACTCTTAATTAAGCCCTTATGAAAAGAACAGCTTTCACCCATTTTCATGAAAAACTGGGTGCCCGAATGGAAGAATTCGCTGGCTACCTCATGCCCATTTCTTACGAAGGAATAAACGAAGAACACCTTACGGTGCGCCAGAAAGTAGGCGTATTTGATGTATCGCACATGGGCGAGTTTTGGGTCAAAGGTCCACGCGCCGCCGAACTCGTTCAAAAAATCACCACCAACGACGTGCAGGCATTATTCGATGGTAAAGTGCAGTATTCTTGCTTCCCGAACGGAAAAGGAGGCATAGTGGACGATCTTTTAGTGTATCGAATCGATGCTGAAACCTATCTTTTGGTAGTAAACGCCTCCAACATTGAAAAAGATTGGAACTGGTGCGTTCAGCATGCTGAGGCAATGGGAATGGAGATCGGAAAAGAACTTTACAACGCATCCGACGAAATGGCACAACTAGCCATTCAAGGGCCAGATGCTCTTAAAGTGATGCAATCGATTTGCGACACTCCAATTCTGGATATGGAATATTACACCTTTAAAAAAGTGAACGTAGCTGGAATCGAGAATGCTATTTTATCCACCACCGGTTATACCGGATCGGGAGGTTGTGAGGTGTACATTGCGAATGAAGATGCAGATAAGTTATGGAATGCAGTATTCGAAGCAGGAGCTGAATTTGGCATCAAACCTATCGGATTGGGAGCGCGCGACACCTTGCGTCTCGAAGCCGGATTCTGTTTGTACGGAAACGACATCGACGATTCAACCTCTCCCATCGAAGCTGGTTTGGGTTGGATAACAAAATTCAGCGATGGAAATGATTTTATCGACCGGGCTCTTTTCCAACAACAAAAAGAAGAAAAACCGGCTCGCATGCTGAAAGGATTCGAAATGCTCGAAAAAGGAATTCCACGTCATGGTTATTCCGTGGTCGATGCCGAAGGCAATATCATTGGAACCGTTACCTCCGGAACCATGTCGCCACTCACTAAAAAAGCCATTGGGTTGGCCTATTTAGATCGCGCGCATGCTAAGCTTGGAAGCGAAATTTTCATTCAAGTAAGAAATAAGCAACTCAAAGCACAGGTTGTTAAAACGCCTTTCTTCTAGGATGGAATTGGATGTTTGTTTCGCTCCCGATTTATTCGAAGCTCATTCCAAAGCGAATCAACTCGCAGTGATTATCGATGTGGTGCGCATGAGCACCTCGGTGAATGTGGCTTTCGAATATGGAATCGACCACATCATCCCACTGGCAAAATGGGAGGAAGCATTACCCTTCCGCGACCAGGGCTATCTCATTAGTGGTGAACGAAATAGTTATCAATTGGAGGGTTTCGATTTAGGAAACTCTCCTTTTGATTTTATGAAAGAGGAGCTAAAGGGAGCAAAGCTGGCAATGTCCACCACCAATGGAACCTATGCCATTGAACAAGCTTCGGCTTCTAGTGAATTGGTCATTGGTAGCTACATCAACGAAAAAGCGCTCGTGGATTATTTGCTGGATTCAAAGCTTGACATCCTGCTTGTTTGCGCCGGGTGGAATCGACGAGAAAATGCCGAAGACAGTTTATTCGCCGGTAAGTTGGTTCATGATTTAAAAAAACATAAAACCTTTGGAATGGGAAGCGATGCGGCCTTGCTGGCGGAAGCCTTTTACCGTGCAGCACCCTCCCGGTACGATTGGGTTATTGCTCATAGTCACCGCTTTACACAGCATTTACCCCGACTCGAAAACGATATTCGATTCTGCCTCGAACCACCCTACGAACTAGACCAGGTACCGCGAATCGAAAACAAGCGGATTATCCTTTAACTCACGCTCAATTTCCTATTATATTTGCGTCGGTTTGAGAAAATCTGAAAAACAAGCTAATGATTCAACTATTTACAAAAGAGCTTTACAGCTATTTTAGCTCCCTGACCGCCTACATCGTCATCCTGGTGTTTTTGCTAATCAGTTCGCTGTTTTTATGGGTATTCCCCGGGCTCTTCAATTTACTCGATACCGGCTATGCCTCGCTCGATCCACTTTTTACCCTCGCTCCATGGGTCTTTCTGTTTCTGATACCGGCTGTTTCCATGCGACTTTTCTCCGACGAGAAAAAAAGTGGCACCATCGAGTTGCTCCTTACACGCCCATTAAACGAACTGCAAATCAGCATGGCAAAATATCTTGCTGCTCTTAGCATTGTTTTATTCTCGCTCCTACCCAGCCTACTTTACTTTCTTTCGCTTTATTGGCTCGGTAACCCTGTTGGAAATATCGATGCGGGAGGAACCTGGGGGTCGTACATAGGACTCTTTTTCCTGGCAGCAATCTACACGTCCATAGGGCTATTCGCTTCGGCCTTAACCGATAATCAAATTGTTGCCTTTATTCTTGCCCTCATTCTTTCCTTCTTCTTCTTCCTGGGATTCGAGCAAATAGCCGATAGCCTATTCACAGGCAATACAGCACTCATTATTAGCAACTTGGGAATCTTCAAACACTATCAATCCATGAGCCGGGGAGTGCTCGACCTACGCGATTTAAGCTATTTTTTGGGAGTTATTGCAGTATTCATCTTTGGAACCAAACTCGTGTTGGAATCAAGAAAATGGTAAAGGGAAAACAGCTATGACGCATCGAAAACAACTCAAACAATCGCACCTTCTTCAGTTTATCAGCGTAGTAGGAATCGTTCTTTTACTCAATTTCATTGCCCAATTTGTCGTGTTCCGTATCGACCTGACAGCCGAAAAACGGCATACCCTCAGCGATTCCAGCAAAGAAGTCCTAAAGAATCTCGACGATGTGTATTACTTCAAAATTTATCTCGAAGGAGAAGAATTACCTGCTGGATTTCGTAAGCTCCAACAAGCCATTCGCGATATTCTCGATGAGTTTCGCATTTATGCTGGAGCAAACATCGAATACCAATTCATCGATCCTTTCGAAAGCCCCGACTTGGCTACCCGAGGCGAGATTGGCCGTCAACTTATGGACAAAGGACTAACACCTACGAGTGTGGAAGAAATGGATCAGAAAGGCGGAAGCACCGAAAAACTGCTCTTTACCGGAGCTATCGTCAGTTATCGCGACCAGGAAGAGCCCATCGAATTTTTGAAAACCAACATCGCCTTCTCCGGAGACGAAAACATCAATCAATCCATTAATCTGCTCGAGTATCAACTGATTCAGTCCATGGTTAAAATGAAAACCCTGATCAAAAAGCGGATCGCTATCCTGGACGGTCATGGTGAATTAGACGAAATTGAGTTAGCCGACCTGGAAGCCAGCTTGAAAGAGTATTACGAAGTAGAACGCGTTACCTTAAACGAACAAATCAATGCGCTCGACTTTTTCGATTGCATTTTGGTTGCAGCTCCCGACCAAGCGTATTCCGAGAAAGATAAATACATCATCGATCAGTTTATTATGCGTGGAGGGAAAGCAGTGTGGTGCCTTAACTCAGTGGCTGCGAACATGGATAGCCTGGCTCAAAAACCTTCCTTTGTCGCAATGGTGAACAAAACCAACCTCGACGATCAGCTTTTTCGATACGGAACGCGGGTTAACCCCGATTTAATCCTCGACATGAATTGTGGAGGATTAAAAATTAACACCTCGCCCGCCGGAGTGCAACCTCGATTTCGTTTATTTCCGTGGGTTTATTTTCCGCTACTCTATCCAAACAATCAACACCTGCTAGGAAAGAATCTCGATTTAGTAAAAACTGAATTTGCCTCTACCGTCGATACCATTGGAGGAACCCCTACGGTGAAAAAAGAAGTACTGCTCTACAGTTCTCCCCGCAGCAAAAAAATAAATGCTCCGGCCCTTGTCCAACTCGACATGATTAATGAACCCTTGGAAGAACGAAATTTCCCGGAAGCTTTCCTCCCGGTTGCCGTTTTACTCGAAGGGGAATTTACCTCCAATTACAAAAACCGACTTACCCCTGAGTTCCTCGAAAACAATGAAATCCGTTTCCGGGAAGCAAGCCGCCCAACTGCGATGGTGGTTTGCGGCGATGGAGACCTAATCAAAAACCAGTTCCGGATGCTCGATAAACCGGTTCCTTTTGCGCTGGGGTACGACCGCCACACCGACATGACCTTTAACGGGAACAAAGACTTTATGCTCAATGTATTCAGTTATTTGCTCGACGATGACCAACTCATCGACATTCGAAATCGGGAAATCAGCATGAGGCTACTCAACAAAAGTAAAATCCTGGCCGAGGAAGAAAAATGGCAACTCATAAATACCTTAATTCCAATTCTTTTCGTTGTAGCAATTGGTCTTCTGGTTCATTACCTCCGACGCAGGAAATACGCCAAGCCTCATCGGACCGAGGTTTAACGCCACACCTTAACAACTTATCTACGCATGAAGAAAAACAAGTTTTATTTTATTTTCTTAATCGCTTTAGCGCTTATCGCTCTTACCTTATACCTCACCCGCCGATCGGGAACGATACCACAAGAACTGAAAGACTTTGCCATTGAAGATACAGCCAGCGTTTCGCAAATTTTCATGGCCGGTAAATCAGGACAATCCATTCATTTATTGCGCAAAGAATCCCATTGGGAAGTAAATGGAAAATACCATGCTCGAAAAGATGCCGTGGATGTTTTGCTGAAAACCTTGCTCCGAATGGATGTTAAGTCGCCGGTGCCACAAGCAAGTTTTGAAACAGTTGTAACCAACCTTGCAGCCGAACATACCAAAGTGGAAGTTTATACCTCCGGCAACGAACCTGAAAAAGTGTTTTATGTGGGTGGCGCTACAGCCGATAATTATGGAACCTACATGATGCTCGAAAAATCATCGACCCCATTTATCATGCATATTCCCGGTTTTGCCGGCTACCTATCCACCCGCTTCTTCCTCGACGAGAACGACTGGCGCGATGTGGGACTTTTCCGCTATCGTTTCGATGAAATTAAATCGGTTACGCTCGAAAATATCCGTCAGCCAGAACAATCCTTCACGGCCATTAACCGTGGCAACAACCAGTTCGACCTGGTTTATGCTTCTTCCAATCAGCCCTATCAAGGCTTCGATACCCTCAAAGTGAAAGAATATTTAAGCGCATTTAAAAAATTGAACTTCGAACGATTCGTCGATGAACTCACCGAGACCCAAATCGATTCCGTTTTCCAACTTAGTCCGGAATACATTATCCGACTCGAAGACACTTACGGAAAAACGACCCAACTGAAAGCAACGCTGCGAAAAGCCGAACTCGACGACGACTATTACCAATACGATGTGGATCGGATGTACGGCCGAATCAACGAGAACGACGAACTCGTGATTATTCAATATTTCAATTTCGATCCCTTATTCCGCGATATCGACGATTTTCGCCTCACACCAGCCAGTTAAACCCATGTCGGAAAACAAGGACCTTTTTCCCACCATCCTCCCAATAGGAGACACTTTGGTGAGTCTCGATATCATCGAAAAAAAATTCATTTGCAACCTGCATGCATGCAAAGGAGGTTGTTGTGTCGATGGCGATTCCGGAGCGCCTCTCGAAACAGAAGAACTTAGTCTTCTGAAAAAACACTATCGGAAAATCAAACCCTTTCTCACCGAAGAAGGACGAAAAGCGATTCATCAGCAAGGTTTGTATGTGGTCGATGTAGAAGGAGATAAAACCACTCCGCTCGTAGATAAGAAACACTGCGCCTATGTTGTGTTTGAAAAAGGAATTGCTTCCTGTGGAATTGAAAAAGCCTACGAAGCAGGTGCCATCGACTGGCAAAAACCGCTATCGTGTCACCTTTATCCCATCCGAATTAAAAAATACCCCGACTTTTCCGCAGTAAATTACCATCAATGGGAAATTTGCGAACCCGCAAGAATTTTGGGCGAACAGCAAGGAGTCCCCATTTATCGATTCCTGAAAGCCCCCCTCATTCGAAAATTCGGTCCCGAATGGTACGAAACCCTGAACGAGATTGCCGGGGAATACCTAAAACATAAAGGGGAAGGAGCTTAATCCTTTTAGCTAAATCTTACGATTAACCCGTTCTTTCGCGTCCAATGAGGCTCGTCGGATTGAAACCTACTTTCATTAGTAGGCTATTCATCCGACTTTTTTTTACCTTCATTTCAACGAACCGAGCCCTATCACGCAAATAAAAAAAACATCATTATTTTTCAACACCCCCTATTTTTTCCATACACCTCATCGAAATTTATATAGTTTTGCACGCTTTAACCTTTAAAAAACACTTTATCCTATGGGAAAATTACGTTTTGATGCTTTAGCTGAACTATTTTCGCGCACCCCCATTGAGGTCGACGTTCCCAAAGCAAAAAGCTCCGATTATTTCGGAGAGAATACATTCAATAAAAAAGCGATGCAAGCTTACCTTTCGGAGGAAGCCTATCACAGTGTGATGGATGCCATTCATAAAGGCAGTAAGATTGAGCGGCGGATAGCCAATCAGGTTGCTTCCGGCATGAAATCCTGGGCAGTCGATCGGGGGGCAACGCATTACTCGCATTGGTTCCAACCACTCACCGGAGCCACTGCCGAAAAACACGACGCATTCTTCGACCCCTCGGAATCGGGTGGTGTCATTGAGAAATTCGACGGAAATATGCTCGTTCAGCAAGAGCCCGATGCTTCGAGCTTCCCAAGTGGCGGTATCCGCAACACCTTCGAAGCCAGAGGATACACTGCCTGGGATCCTAGCTCTACTCCATTTATTATTGGCAATACCCTTTGCATTCCAACCATTTTCATCTCCTACACCGGCGAAGCACTCGATTATAAATTACCGCTACTAAAATCATTAACCGCACTCGACAAAGCCGCGGTAGAGGTTTGTCAGTATTTCGACAAAGAAGTTAGCAAAGTAGTGGCAACCCTTGGTTGGGAGCAAGAGTATTTTTTAGTCGACGAAGCGCTCTTCCACGCACGCCCCGATCTAATGCTAACCGGAAGAACCTTGATGGGACACTCGTCGGCTAAAGATCAACAAATGGACGACCACTACTTCGGCTCTATACCAGGCAGGGTGATGAATTTCATGCGCGACCTTGAATTGGAATCCTTACGACTGGGAATTCCTATCAAAACGCGTCACAACGAGGTAGCTCCCAATCAATTTGAATGTGCCCCTGTTTTCGAAGAAGCCAATATTGCTGTGGATCACAACGCCTTGCTCATGGATTTGATGCAGAAGATTGCTCGCAAACATAAATTCCGAGTACTCTTGCACGAAAAACCGTATAAAGGGGTGAACGGTTCCGGAAAGCATAACAACTGGTCCATGCTTACCAATACCGGAACAAACCTCCTGGCTCCGGGCAAAACTCCGCGCAAAAACCTACAGTTCCTGAGTTTCCTCATAAACACCGTAAAAGCCGTGCACGATCATTCCGACTTGCTCCGCGCCAGCATCGTTTCCCATGGTAACGAACATCGACTCGGAGCACACGAAGCTCCCCCCTCCATCATATCCGTATTCCTCGGAAGCCAACTCACCCAATTACTCGACGATCTCGAGAATCGTGTAAAAATGAAAATGACCCCCGACGAAAAAGCCGATATCAAACTGGATATTGGTAAAATCCCGGAAATTTTGCTCGACAACACCGACCGAAACCGAACCTCTCCCTTTGCCTTTACCGGCAATCGCTTCGAATTCAGGGCAGTTGGGAGCAGCGCCAATCCGGCAAGTCCCATGATTGTTTTAAACAGCGTGGTGGCGCATCAGCTAAAAGCATTCAAAGCGTCGGTGGATGGACTCATCGCGAAAGGAATTAAAAAAGACGAGGCCATTTTACAAATCCTCAGAGAATACATCATCGAATCGAAGAAAATTCGCTTCGAAGGAAACGGATATAGCGAAAACTGGGTTGAGGAAGCGAAAAAACGAGGACTCAGCAATGTATCTGCTGCACCCGAAGCCCTCAAAGCTTTTCTTTCGAAAAACTCGATCGAAGTTTTTGAAACCAACCACATCCTAAGCAAGCGGGAACTGGAAGCGCGTTTGGAAATACGTCTGGAGAATTATATCAAATCGGTTCAAATTGAGAGTCGTGTTTTAGGCGATTTGGCTATTAACCACATTATTCCAACCGCTCTGAAATATCAAAACGTCCTCATTGACAATGTAAAAGGAATCAAGGAATTATTTGGAGCCGAAGATTACGACGAATTGGCAACTCCCCATTTACAGAGTATAAAAAAGATTTCGGGGCACATGAGTATGATTCGGAAGTTGGTGGTTGATATGGTTCAAAAACGGAAAGAGATTCATCAATTGGATTCAATCCAGGAGCAAGCTTCTCGCTATCATTGCGACATTAAGCATTGCATGGAACAAA
Organism: uncultured Bacteroidota bacterium; assembly: GCA_937954085.1. GTDB lineage: Bacteria > Bacteroidota > Bacteroidia > Bacteroidales > M50B96 > M50B96. The sequence continues at coordinate 28,346 of CALGAK010000111.1, read as the reverse complement.
TTCGTTATCATATCGACAAGCTCGAACTCATAGTCGATGATGAAATTTGGCCACTACCGAAATACCGTGAATTGCTCTTTACCCGATAAGCTAGAAGAATCAGCTGCACTCCTTTTTTCCGGGAACTTGGTTTGCTGAATTAACTTGCAATACGATCAAAAAAAAAAAAGATTCTGGTTAACCCAGAATCTTTTTTTCTATCTCTAAAATATCCGATTTGAATCGTTTATCCGTTTCCATCAGGTTGTTCACGGTTCGGCAAGCATGCAGTACAGTAGCATGATCCTTATCGCCAATTTGAGAACCAATAGCAGCAAGCGAAAACTTCGTCATGGTTTTCGAGAAATACATCGCTATTTGTCGAGCTTGAACAATCTCCCGTTTACGCGTTTTGGTATGCATCACATCTAGCGGCAAATCGAAGTAATCGCATACTACCTTGCTGATGTAATCGACCGACACTTCTTTCCGTGAGCTTTTGATTAGCTTTTCGATTAAATCTTCGGCAAGTTCGAGGGTTATTTCTTTCTTATTCAAGGTTGATTGAGCGAGCAATGAAATGAGAGCCCCTTCGAGTTCGCGAACATTGTTTTTAATGTGAGTCGCAACGTAGTTGAGGACAGCCGGATCAATTTCGATTCCGTCTTTATAGGTTTTGTTTTTCAGAATTTTGATACGGGTATCGAAATCGGGTGCTTGCAATTCGGCGGATAAGCCCCACTTAAAGCGGCTAATGAGCCGTTGTTCCATTCCTTCGAGATCGACCGGAGCTTTATCGGAGGTAAGAATGAGTTGTTTTTTCGATTGATGCAAGTGATTGAATACCTGGAAGAAGGTTTCCTGAGTTTTTTCTTTTCCGGCAAATTCGTGGACATCGTCGATGATTAGAACATCGATCATTTGGTAAAAGTGCAAGAAGTCGTTGGCGGTATTATTTCGGACGGCATCGACGAACTGCGTTCGGAATTTATTAGCCGACACGTATAAAACTGTTTTTTCGGGGAACCGTTCTTTTACTTCAATGCCGATTGCCTGAGCGAGGTGTGTTTTCCCCAGGCCTGAATCGCCATGCAGGAAGAGAGGATTAAACACTGTTCCACCGGGTTGATTTGCAACCGCATAACCGGCCGAGCGGGCCAGTTTATTACAATCGCCTTCGATAAAATTATGGAAGGTATAATCCGGATTCAATTGAGGATCGATTTGCAGCTTTTTTAATCCGGGAAAGACAAATGGGTTTTTGATGGGTGAACCATCCATTGCAACAGGTAAATGGATAGGACGATTACTCAAATCGGAAGCATTCGATTTGGTGGGAAGTTTTACAGTGTAGGGTTTGGCATTATGTTGATTATTGTTTTCCATCACAATGCTATACTCCAATTTGCCTTCGTTACCTAACTCCTTCTTGATGGTTTTTCGGAGGATATCGATGTATTGTTCTTCCAAATACTCATAGAAGAATGGACTCGGAACTTGAATGGTCAGAACCTTATTTTCCAGCCGTATAGGCACAATAGGCTCAAACCAGGTCCTGAAACTAGCTGTGGAAACATTGTCTTGAATTATACGAAGACAATTATCCCACACCTGTTGCGGGTTTTGCTGCATATCCACTTTATTTAATGATTAGTACTCTGCCTTAATGCGAACAAATTTTGGTATAAAAATTCTAATAAAAAAATAGTTTATCTCTTGATTTTTTAGAAAAAAGCCTATGCGATTAAGAATCAGTTAAATAAAAATTCACAATTTGTTAATAAAATATATGACTGATTATCAGACAACTAAGTGCGAGCTGACTCTAAACCCTTTGTTTTTATAGGGTTTAAGGATATTAGAAAATAGCTAACTGTCACTTTTCAAAAATAACACGATAATTTCCTTATCCTGAATCATTCTAAATAACGAATTCCGGTATTCAATCACTCCTTTTCTGCTTCTCGTAACTTGAAAGGCATTTTTTAAAAATATAGGACAAAAACAATCATTTTAATGGCGTTCTGCTTGCGTTTATGTCAAGAACATCCAATTTTTCGAATCCCTAAAACCACCCTCCTAAAGGAACAGATAATCCGTTCCAAGAGCTTTCTTCATTCAAAAAATATGGAGTAATTTGTCGGCAAAAAAGAACATGCGTATTGCACTGCATTGGCAAATCCTTATCAGTCTTCTCCTAGCCATTCTGGCAGGCATCTTTCTACCACAACTAGTGCCCTATGTTGCCTGGACCGGCGACGTTTTTATTCGGGCACTCAAAATGATTATCCTCCCGCTCATCCTAGGCTCCATTATTAGCGGTATCATTCAAATAGGATCATCCGACTCCCTGGGTCGAATCGGACTTAAAACCCTTTCCTACTATTTCTTATCGAGCTTATTGGCCATCGTAACCGGTCTTATCCTTGTAAACCTATTCCAACCTGGAACAGGCATCAGCCTTAAAACCAACGAAACAGTCAACCTTCCCAACGTAGAAGACAACTCGATTGGTAACCTCCTTATCGAAATAATCCCAGCCAACTTATTTGAATCGATGGCTAAAGGCGAAATGCTTCCAGTCATCTTTTTTGCTTTGCTCTTCGGGTTTTTCATTGCTCGATCTGCCTCTAAGCACAAAAAAATACTAGGCGATTTCTTCGATGCCTTGTTTCACGTCATGATGAAACTCACGCTTTTCATCATTCGATTTACTCCCATTGGAATCTTTGGCATCGTGATTAAAGTCGTTGCCGAACAAGATGAACTACTCGATTTAGCGGGAAGTCTGGGAAAATATATGCTAGTAGTAATCGCAGGTCTGGCTATTCACTCGCTACTTAGTTTGCCTCTCGTTTTAAGAATTTTCGGATTAAGCGCCCGAAAACACCTCCGAGCCATGCGGGTACCATTACTCACCGCATTTTCCACCTCAAGCAGCAGCGCTACCCTGCCCCTTACCATGGAATCGGCTGAGCATGGTGCAGGAATCCCGAACAAAATTACCGGTTTCACCTTACCCTTAGGTGCCACCATCAATATGGATGGAACAGCACTCTACGAATTAGTTGCAGCCATGTTTATTGCCCAAGCTTATGGAATAGAAATGACTATCACTCAACAAATCATCGCTGTTTTTACTGCGCTTCTGGCATCGATTGGCGCAGCTGGAATCCCTATGGCAGGATTAGTCATGATTACAATAGTGTTAACGGCCATTGGTCTTCCGCTCGAAGGGGTAGGCCTGATATTAGCGGTCGATCGAATCCTCGATATGTTCCGAACAGCGGTTAATGTGTGGAGCGACAGTTGCGCGGCTGCCGTTATTGCCAAATCGGAAGGTGAAACCACGAATATTGCCGTATGAGTCAAAAAAAATGCAAAACAAAAGGGGGAGAAACAGGGCCTGAAAACCGCAAAGACTTCGTTTGTAAAAAATGCGGATTAGGAAGCAACAAAGAGAAAAAACTTTGTAAGCCTAAGGTGAATCCTTTTTCAAACCATCAAGTTTAAAAATTCAATGAAAGCAATGATTTTTGCAGCCGGCAAAGGAACCCGGCTCGGCGCACTGGGGCTAAAAAAACCCAAAGCGCTGGTGGAAATAAATGGCAAGGCCTTGCTCCTGCGAAGCCTGGAAACCGCTCATTCTCTAGGAATTACCGAAGTGGTTGTAAACATTCACCACTTAGGTGAGCAAATCATCGAGTTCCTAGGCCAACATACTCCACCCTCCCTCAATATTCACCTAAGCGACGAACGAGACGAACTGCTCGATACCGGAGGCGGATTAAAAAAGGCCAGTCAATTTCTCGGAGGAACAGAAGATATCTTGCTCATGAATGCCGATATCATTCATTCCATCGACCTACGGAAAATGCATGCACAGCATCAACAGTCCGGTGCCCTGGCAACCCTGGCCGTGAGTAAACGAAACAGTTCGCGGCAGTTGCTTTTCGACCAGCAGCTACTCCTACGCGGATGGCGCGAGAACAAACCAGGCGAAGCGAAAGAAGAGCAAGCTTATCAGGCCTATGCATTTTCGGGCGTTCACCTTATTAAACCTGAACTATTCACCCTTTTCGATCAGGAAACCATCTTCCCCATTATTCCTTTTTACTTGAAATGGTGCCAGCAATACCCCATCCGAGCCTTTGAACATTCGGCCGAAGGTTGGTTCGATTTAGGCACTCCGGAAAAAATTGCCCGAGCAGAAGCCTTCCTTCAAAAGATGAATCCTTAAACCATGACCTATCCAACTTTTGAGACCAAAGTCGGTTTCGACCGCATTAAGAAATTACTAATCCATTACTGCTACAGTGAGCTGGGACAGGTGCATGTCGAATCCTTATACCCTGAAACGGATTTAAGTCTTATCGACGAATGGACAGGACAAACCGATGAATTCCTGACCCTTATTAACTCCGATTTGGAATTCCCTTCCGATGCATACTTCTATCTCACTCCAGCCCTGCAGAAAGTTAAGATCCCCGGTGCCCGCTTCGAACTCGACGAAGCTTGGCAGCTAAAATTATCGCTTGATACCTTAAATAGTATTCAGAAATTCATTCGGAAACTCAACGAGGAATTGTTTCCTCACCTCGTTCAACTGGGGAATCAGCTTGTCTTGCACCCTTTTGTATCGGATAAGCTGAATCGCATTTTCAACCGACAGGGAAAAGTAATCGATTCCGCATCACCGGAACTAGCAGAGATACGTCGATTAAGCCACTCCAAACAACAATCGGTACAGAAACGCATCCATCAAATTTTAAAACAAGCGCGTAGTGAGGGCATTGTTGAACCCGACACTGAACTGACCCTGCGCGAAGGGAGGCTGGTTATCCCGGTTCCCAGCAGTTACAAACGGAAAATACCCGGAATCGTGCACGACGAATCGGCAACAGGAAAAACAGCTTACGTTGAACCCGGGGAATTATTCGAAATCAATAACGAAATCAGGGAACTTCAGTTAGCTGAGCAACGGGAAATTGTGCGAATCCTACATGAGTTAAGCGATTACGTGCGTCCTTACATCGACGATCTGCTGGAAGCTTTCCGATTACTCGGCTTATTCGACTTTATCCGAGCCAAAGCCCTGCTGGCAAAATCGATAGGAGCCATCAAACCCCGGATTACTCCGAGCAAACATTTCTCGTGGAAAAATGCAGTTCACCCCTTGCTCTTTCTGACCCTTAAAAAAGAAAAGAAAAAGACCGTACCGCTCGACATTGAGTTGCAAAGTGGCGAACAACTCTTACTCATCAGCGGTCCGAATGCCGGGGGCAAATCGGTCTGCCTCAAAACCGTTGGACTCCTGCAATACATGGCTCAATGCGGACTATTGGTTCCAGTAGCCGAGGAATCGGTCTTTGGTCTCTTCGAAAAATTCTTCATCGACATTGGCGACGAGCAATCGATTGAAAATGACCTGAGTACCTACAGCTCCCATCTCACCAACCTCAAAAACATGCTCCGCAACGCCAACGAGAACACCCTCATTCTCATCGACGAATTAGGAGGTGGAACCGAGCCACTGCTGGGCGGGGCTATTGCGGAAGCAATCCTCGAACAATTCCTGGAGCTTAAGGTAAGCGGCGTGGTTACAACCCATTACACAAACCTGAAACACTTTGCGCTTAGCACTCCGGGAATTGTCAATGCGGCAATGCTCTACGATCAAAACCGCATGGAACCGCTTTTTCAGCTTTCCATCGGGAAACCTGGATCGTCCTTTGCCTTCGAAATTGCCCGAAAAATTGGTCTTCCAGAAAAAATCATTCAGTCGGCAAGTCAGAAAATTGGACAGGACCATGTGAACTTCGATAAAATCCTGAAAGAGGTTGCCCGCGACAAAAAATACTGGGAAAAGAAACGGAAAGCCATTAGAGCCGAAGAGAAGCGATTCTTGGAGGTGAATAAATTTTACCAGGATGAATTAGCGTTAATTGAACGCGAACGGAAGCGGATTCTTAATGCCAGTAAGGAAGAAGCCGGGAAGTTGGTCATGGATGTAAACAAGCGAATTGAGAACACGATTCGAGAGATCCGCGAAGCACAGGCCGAGAAAGAAAAAACCCGACAGTTGCGTCAGGAGTTAGAGCAATTCAAGAAACAGCTAACATCCGGGGCCGACGATCCGGCCAACAGCTCGCCCCGACTAAAAGAATTTAAAGAGCGGGAGCAGAAATGGAAAGAAAAAATACCCGGAAAACTTCGCAAGCAGCTTGTTCAGGAAAAGTCAAAGCCCGACTCGGAAAGAGCACTTCAAGTTGGCGATTATGTCCGGCTGAAAGGAGAAACCACCTTGGGAGAAATCATTGAGTTGAATGAAAAGAATCTGGTAGTAGCTTTTGGAAACTTGATGACCAGCATTCCCAGGAGTAAGGTTGAGCGAGTTTCGAAAAACGAAGCAAAAAAACAATTAAAACAAGGTGGGAAACCGGCTGCGAAACTAGGCTGGAATCTCGCTGAACGTCGTTTGAATTTTTCGCATACACTCGATGTTCGGGGGGAACGACTCGACGATGCCATTCAAAAACTTGCTTTGTACCTCGATGAGTGCATGACTCTTAATGTTCCTGAGGTTAAAATCCTGCATGGAACCGGGAATGGAATCCTGCGGAAACATCTTCGCGAATACATTCGGGCCATGGGGGTTGCAAGCTGGTTGGGCGACGAAGCCATTGAGTTGGGAGGGGCCGGTATTACCGTAATAAAATTTTAATGGTCAAGCTAAGTAAATTCCCTAAATTTGCCTCGTTTAAAACTGAAATCACAACCACATGAAACTGAAATCGATCCAATTGGCCGCTTGGGCCATGATCCTGGCCGTTAGCTTATCGTCTTGCGATGAATTAAACATTGGCAACGCAAGCATGAAAGCCGACATTAACAACGATTCCTGGAACTCTATTACCCGGGTTTGCCTCATGGAAGACAACTCCATCTCGCTTACCGGAATCGACACCCAAGGTAGAACCATCATTTTAACCGTACTGGGAACCGGAACAGGCAAATACATTTTAAATCCGTTTACCGTTCAATTCGACACCGAAGCGGTTTATAAATCCAGCGACCTCAGTAGTCTGGACGAAGCATGGATTGCTTATAGCGGAGAGGTAAACATCAGCGAAGTTAATTCTGAAGCGCAAGTTATTTCAGGTGATTTTGAATTTAATTTATTGAACCAGGCAGGCGACACAGTTAAAATTCGTAATGGCATTTTCGAAGACGTTAAATTCAACTAGTCCATATGGCGAATCGTATCTTCTAGGATTTGTCATAATAGCATAAAAAAAGGCTACCCGCGGGTAGCCTTTTTTTATTAGACTCGTTTTTCTTTATTGAGCAGCTTCGGCACGAACTTGAGCAACCTCTTCGAGGGTTACGGTTCCACCATCGTTGCCCCAAGAGTTAAGGATATAATTGACTACATCCACTACTTCCTGATCGGTCATTTCAACCACGGTCATTACACCACCGGGATAGGTCTGGCCATTTACAACGATAGGCTCTTTGGCTCCATACATGGTTTGATGAATAGCACGCATTTTATCTTCCAATAAATAATCGGCTTGTGCTAATGGAGGGAAAGCGGGAGATAAACCCTGGCCGTTTGCCTGATGGCAAGTGACACACATTCCTTTTCCATTGTAAATAGCTTCGCCGGCGGCTAAGTCCATTGCTGGGGCTTCTTCAACCACCTCGGTAGTTGCTGCTTTTTCAGCAGTTTTTTCGGTGCTTTCTTTCTTTTCTGCTCCGCCTCCGCATGCTGCTGCAAACAGAAGAGAACCGACTGAGAGTGTTACAAAAAATTTACGCATAATAATGATAGTTTAGGTTAATGATTATGATTCGATTAATAATTGGATTCAAATAAAGGAGGCCGTTTTTCGCCATAATAGGTCACAAAAACAATACTCTTGTGCACCTGCTCCCCATAGTATTCAAATCGGACTGGTGCTATTCCCAGTACTTCCTTCACAATTGCACCATTTGTTGGGCTGATGAACCATTCCTCGATAAAAATAAGTGCTTTAATAGAGGAAAGCTCGAGTCGCTTTTCTACAATTTCTTCGCTAAACTCACCTGTTTCCGGATGCTGAAACATAATGGTATCATTCACTGCATCCATGGCACGTAGAATAGCATCCCAGGTTAATGCCGACTTTTCGCCCGGATCGTCGTAGGGAAAGTAAGCGGCAAGAGAGCCATTCTCGATACGTTCGAATAGATCGCTAACGAGTGCCCGATGATCGACATGAGCCATCCATTCGGTATTTTTTTCGACATCGAGGATTTGAGTTTCGTAAATCACCACCTGACTACTAGCCATTGCCGATTCCAAAGCTGCATCCTTACAAGAGGACAGCCCTGATAGGAAGAGCAGACTCAAAACAAGAGGGGCAATTGTAAGGAAGCGTTGCAACATAGTGTTCAGGATTAAAAATTATCGGTGCCTGGCATGAGCGCCCACAAGATAAAATAAACAAGCGTTCCGGGGAAAGCGGCCGATAAAATGGATAGTAAAGCATACAAGATTCTTACTGTAGTGACATCCCATCCGATAAAATCGGCAATACCTGCACACACTCCGGCAATCATGGCATCTTTGGAACGTTGTAAGCGCTTGGACATAATTGAATACTTTGGCACAAATTAACAACCAAAAATGGTTGAAATCAATGGGTAACTGCATTTATTTCACTAAAACATAAAGGATTCGAAAATCCGAAAGTTCATCTTCTGGGAATGTTCTACAACAAGCTTTTGGCTTTTATGCTGTTTCCGATCTTTGCCTAAGCAAATCAACCTATTCCTCTTCCTCAAAATAAAGCTTAATTAACTTCCATCTCTCCTTTAATTTAGCGTACTTTACCTGTTCATTTTTTTGATTTAAACATGGTAAAACCAATCGGCCGGTTTTACCCCGCTTTTTATGACAAAACACCATTTTCACGTTCCCGTAATGGGAATAGGTTACACCATCGACACTCCCCTTCGTTTAGCTCCTTACGGTATTGACTCAGTTATTTCGCTGGTCGACGATGCGCTTATCGAGCGTTTCCGAAAACTCTACTCCGAGAAATTCATGCTTCCCTATCAGGAAATCTCTCGTAAAGTGAACGATTATCGTGCTAAGCGAATCACAGCTTACCTGGATCTTATCAGCGATTTAGCCGAACAAAAATTCGACGACATGAAATCGATGGCGCAACAATCAGCGCGCGACTTACGAAGCTATTTCGATATGCTCCCCGGCGAAACCGGTCTGAAGGAAGAATTCCTGAATCTAAAACAAAGAATTTCAGACAAGCACTTCCTGAGCGATTGGCTCCATAAACACATGCATTTCGGACGAATCGATGTGAACATCATGACCAAAGTGGATCGGGAGAACTACCGCAAGGGTGAAAAGCTTCCTTCCGAATTCAACGATGCGCACGCAGCTCTCCGCGGATTTGCCGAAAGTAAAGTAAAATCGGCCGTTGTGCTTTCCGCCGGAATGAACCCGCGCCTTTACGGTTATTTTGAGCAATTCGACGCTTTCTATCCTCATGCTGATGGAAGCTTCAACAAACAAATTGTTCTAAAAGTAAGCGACTACCGATCGGCCGTCATTCAAGGTAAATTCTTGGCAAAAAAAGGAATTTGGATTTCGGAATACCGAATCGAATCGGGACTAAACTGCGGTGGTCATGCCTTTGCAACCGATGGCTATTTAATGGGCCCCATCCTGGCCGAATTTCGAAATAACCGCAAAGAACTCCAATCGATGCTCTTCGAAATCCTTACGGATACCTTGAAGAAAAAAGGACGAACCGTTCCGGAACAAATGCCGGAACTGCGCATCACCGCCCAAGGTGGAGTAGGAACCTCCGAAGAACACTACTTCCTCCTCGATCATTATGGAGTAGATTCAGTGGGTTGGGGAACCCCTTTCATGCTCGTTCCCGAAGTGGTCAACATCGATAAAAACACCCTTGGATTACTTGAAAACGCACGAGAAAACGACTTATACCTCAGCAATATTTCCCCGCTGGGAGTCCCTTTCAATAGCCTGCGCAACAACACCAAAGATATTGAAAAGCAAGCCCTTATCGACCATGGAACACCGGGAAGCAGTTGTCCAAAACAATACGTAGCGCTTAACGGTGAGTTCACCGATAAACCGATTTGTTCTGCCTCGCGGACCTATCAAAAACTGAAAATCGAACACATAAAAAAACAATCCTTCTCTCCCGAAAAGGAAAAATTAGAGATTGAAAAAGCAACGGAAAAATCGTGCATCTGCGTTGGACTGGGGACTTCCTCTCTACTAGTGAATGAGCTTAGCATCCAAGCCGAAGGACCCGGAGTATCGGTTTGCCCCGGACCAAACATGGCGTATTTCGATCGCACACTAAGCCTCAAAGAAATGGTGGATCATATTTACGGACGAATCAATGTGATGAACCGAAATGACCGGCCAAACATGTTCATGAAAGAATTAGACTTGTATCTGAATCACCTTCAGGAGAAAGTAGATGAAGCTCTAAATTCTACCGATGCATGGAATGAAAAATATTTCCGAACCTTTTTTCAAAATCTCTGCGACGGAATAACGTATTATCGTGGATTGTTTGGCTCGGTTAAAGCCTACTTCGAGAAAGAACAAAAAACCATACTCGACTCCATCAATGAGGCCTCGAATCGGCTTCAGAATCTGAAAAGCAAATTATTTCCCGAAGCCGAAAAACAAGAGAAAACTCCCTGTCAAGCTTAAGTTAAAATTCGCTATAGCTTAACTACTTTCAGCACTGCCTGCGGATAATCATCGAAAACAAGGACATAAATTCCACGGTTGAGCTCCGACATATCGATGGGAGTAATCTTAGAAAATAAGGAAACCTGTTTTACCAAACGTAAATCGACCGTATAAACACGGAGAGTAACTCCTTTCGCCTCAGGGTTAAACGGAAGTTCGATCCATAATTGATCCTTAACCGGATTTGGATAGACCAGTCCACCTAAATCCAAAAACGACTCTACTTTCAGAATACTTACTTCCAGGCTTACGGGCAATCCTTCGCACGCATCATTGCTCTCAACCACCTGCAAATAACCGGAGCCAGGGTTATTCCATACCACCCAAATCTGCGATTGGTCAACCGAATCGATTAAACCACCCGAAACTTGCCATTCGTAAGTTGAACCTTCGGTGTAGGGCACCGAATACTCGTAAGGAATATTACTTGCAATAGGCGCCAATTCACCTGAAATTGGTCCGGTGGCAATTTGAATAACCTCAACTTGTGTCGAAAAATAACAACTGGAATAGGCATCGCTTACCGTCAGATAGAGCTCCACACTTTCGGTCGGATAAATGAACTGTACCGGTTCAGTACTGCCATTACTCCACAAAACATCGAAAGAGGTGGTATTCGCATTCAGCCATACCGGCTCCCCTTCGCAAACCGTATCGTCGCTCTGCGTTAATTGAGCAGCAATGATACTGATCACGGCCGTATCGCTCAAACTGCAACCATCCTGATTCACCATATTCACCACAAATTCACCCGATCCCGAAACCCAAATAGAAGAACTTGTTTCCTGATTATTCCATGAATATGAAACATAGATTGGATTTGCCTCAAGCAAAATACTGTCGCCAGTGCAATTCGCTATCGTATCGGGTAATCCACCGTTTATTGGCGGGCTGACAGTCACCGAGACACTATCGGCGCATACGAAACTACCAAGCACAGTCTGAACCCAAATGGTGGAACTTGCATTCATCCAAAAATCTTGAGTAGCCGCGGTGGAACCATTGAACCATTCAAAGGGATGCGTAGCATTTACCGAGAGAGTGAGATAGCTTGGCTCGCAAAGCATAGTATCCAAGGGATCAATTTGCAGCTCTACCCATTCAACAAAGCTAGAATCATTAGCAGCGCAGAAAAACTCATTCGTCACCGTCAGGAAATACCAGCCACCGGTTGAGAGGCTCAGGGCACTGCTTTGAGAACCCGTATTCCATTGATACGTATAATCGCCACTCAACCCGGAACTGATTACGGCCGAGGTTTCATTGCAAAAACTCACACTATCGGGTAAACTCAAAACCGGCAAAGGATGCACTGTTATCCAGGCTGAATCGTAACAAGTCAAATTCCCTTCTTGCGACATGACCCAAACGTATTGCGAACTATCCGGATGTAAACTAATGGAGTCGGTAACAGCATCGTTGCTCCAGTATAGCAAACCATTGGAAGAAATGGCACTCAAGCTAATGCCTTCCCCTGCACAAATCGAGGAATAGGATGGATTCACTTCTACAGAGAGCAATTCCACCAAAACGCTATCGGTAAAGACACAACTGCCCAATTCGGCCTGCACTGAGTAAAGCCCACTTTCGTAGGCAACCAGCGCATCTCCGGTGCTACCATTGTTCCATTGATAGGTATCGAATTGTTCCGTAGAAAAAAGTACGATGCTATCGGTTTGGCAGACACCCAAATAGGCGGGCAACGAGGGAGGAGCAGCTAGAGTTGATTGAAAGATGCGACTAGCCTCTTGCAATCCATCGGTATAAATCAAGCTATCCAGAGTGGTTTGAGGCACCTGGATCCAGCTTGTATCGTTCGCCGGCAACCAGGATTGATTCATCCGAACAGCATGATAATAGGTTGAAAATGGAACGAGAATCGTACTAATCGCCGATAAGCTAAGCACCGGGAAACCGCTTACACCGTAAAAACTACCATTTGTTAATTGGTTAAACGAATGATACAACACCAGCGCTGTATCAAAAAATGAAGCCAAATGAGAGAAGCGCCATGCCCGAATTTCTTCCCCCGAAAGCTCCCGATTCCAAACACGAAATTCATCGATCATTCCATTAAAATGATTCCCGTTTTCAGAGGAACCTAGCATCGCTGTGCCAGATGCACTCGTATTAAAAGACGAAGCGAGCTGACCGGTAAATTGCACCTCACCATCGTAAAAGAAGGAGTACTTCCCGGTGGCATCAACAACCAAGGCTAAATGAATCCAGGTTTGCAAAGGGAAAGCTATCGGACAAACATAAGCTTCTCCATTTGCTATCAGCACTAGCGAATCGCCATCAAGGAGCTGCAGTTCGAAGCCAGCCAGATTGGATACATCGCCATATTGAAACAAACTTTGTGTAGTAGGTTGATTCTCGGCATATACCCATAGCTCGAAGCTTCTTGCAGAATTTCCGAAAGGGAAATTGGCATCGCTTAAAAGAAGGGAATCTTGAGCGGTGAAAAGCAAAGCCTGGTTATTCAATCCGGCCTCCAAAGCTGGTTGAACAGAAAAGGAATCAGCATTGCAAAAAATGGAATCGATTCCTGCTTCGGGCAAGGGTAAAATGCTTACCCAAATCGTATCGTATCCTACACATAAGCTATCGGAAGTAATGGTAAGGCTATATAAACCAGAAAAATTGGCCTCAAGATAAGCATCCGTTGCACCAGTATTCCATAGATACGAGGCATAGCCGGTATCGGCAGTTAAGCTTACCGGAACTTCGCTAAAAAGGCTATCGGGCAAGCCACTTTCTGGCACATGGTTGACGCAGTAAGTTGAACTTTGCGACTGCCCCATTGGACTAAAAGCCAGAACAAAGAGCGTAACAAGAAGGAAATGTCGCTTCGACCAGAAAAAAGTTAAATAGGTATTCATGAATCAGGTTTTCAGAAGAAAAATATTGCCTGGCAACAAATAAACTAAATATCCACGCCCTTTGTATCGGGAACTTTCTTAAAATTGAAGTTTCATCCGGTTGGCAGCTCAGGATCGGAAAAACGCAACTATTTTTGCAGGCATAAACTACTTTATCCTCAATTTCGATGTTACCACTTCAACGCACTGTACTTCGAATCGTCAAGTACTTCAACATGGAACAGGATCTGGACAATTTCGACCGGATTCACGAAACCATTGTCAAAGACAGTATTTTTAAAGGCACCAACCTATGGATTTTAGTTTTTGCGATCATTGTAGCATCGGTTGGGTTGAACATGAATTCCACGGCGGTGATTATCGGAGCCATGTTAATTTCCCCCTTAATGGGTCCTATCAACGGAATGGGATACAGCATTGCCACTTACAATTTCGAGCTATTCAGTCAATCGGTTAAAAATTTCTCTTTCGCAGTGGCTGCCAGTCTTGTGGCTTCAACTGCCTATTTTGCGCTCAGTCCCATCTCCACCGCTCATTCGGAACTGCTGGCACGAACCAGTCCTACCATTTATGATGTACTTATTGCCCTGTTTGGCGGATTAGCGGGTATTGTTGCGATTAGTAGTAAGCAAAAAGGAAACGTGATTCCGGGAGTTGCCATCGCTACCGCTTTAATGCCGCCTCTGTGTACGGCAGGCTATGGACTAGCAAGCGGTCAATTCGAGTTTTTCTTCGGAGCTTTCTACTTATTTACAATTAACACCGTTTTTATTGCCATTTCTTCGGTTGCCATTTCACAAATCCTTAAATTCCCGATTCGCACACTGGTTGATCCAGACAAAAAGAAAAACGTTAATCGAATCATTTCAACCATCATTACCCTGGTATTACTTCCTAGCATCTACTTTGGTTATAGCTTGGTTCAAAAGGAAAAGTTCAACGAGAACGCGAATCGATACATTTCAAACATCAGTCTAATTGAAGGAAATTATTTACTTAAAAGCAATGTGGATGTTCAAACACAGGTGATTACCCTGGTATATGGAGGGGTAAACCTGAGCGAAAATCAACGGCAACTCATTACCGATAAAGCGCGCGATTTTGATCTGGGTAAGGCGGAAATTAAAATTGAACAAGGCTTAAAATTCGAAGCGCTGGATGAAAAATCGAATGAGGTCATGAAACTGCGCGACGAACTTTATCGAGCAAACATGACCATTGATAAAAAAAGCCAGGTAATCGATAGCCTACTCAATCAAGGAAGTTTGGGCCAAAACCTTCTAAACGAAATTCGCAGCTTGTATCCCGAAATCGTTTCATGTTCCTATAGTCCTACCCAACGCTACATCGACTCACTAAACCGCTCCTTACCTTCAGTTTTGGTTCTTTTTCAAACCAAAAACGATCAACCCTTGAGCGAAAGCGACACCCTAAAAATCAATCGTTGGGTGCGGAATCGATTGCAATCCGACCAAGCAATTATCATTTATCAGTAGGGCTTGCCAACTTTTATGAGTATCCAAAATCACTCATTGCTGCCTAGAAAATTCACCTTCGGAACGTTCAAAAGTGAAGCTTAAACACTGGTAACAAACAGCTTGAGCAAGCAACTTAATTCCTTGATAATTTAACTTCAGCGCCTTCCAATTTTTAATAACTTTGGTTGCTAATTTTTTTAACTAAACTAGAGGAATTATGTTCTCACCGGAAGATCGATTACAAATAGAAAAAAAAGGACTTACTCAGGACCAGGTGCTGGCTCAATTAGAACTATTTAAAAATGGTTTTCCCCCTCTCAACATTACCAAAGCGGCATCGGCCGGCGATGGAATTATCAAATCAAATCATAGTATAATTCCGAAAGCACTCGAAGAATACGATGCCCAATTGCCCGAACTGAATACCCTCAAATTTGTTCCGGCATCGGGAGCCGCAACTCGCATGTTCAAGGACCTAATCGAGTTCATGAACAAATACCAGGGAAGCGAAGAAGAATACCTGGAATTGCTATCCAACCGAAATCCCGATTCCATTTACTATTTTTTCGAAAACTTAAAATCATTTGCCTTTTACGAAGACCTCAAACTCTACTTCTTGAATCATGTCGGACAAGACCTCGATAAGCTTCTGGATAACAATGAATTTGTTTGGATTCTAAAAGGATTAATCAGTAGCGAAGGACTTAATTACGGATCGCTGCCCAAAGCATTAATCAAATTTCATAATTACAAAACCTTTTCTCGTACCGCCTTCGAGGAACAATTGCTGGAAGCTCAGGGTTATTGCACCGATAAACGAAACAGTGTGAACCTGCACTTTACCGTAGCAGAAGATTTCCAACCCGAATTCGAAAAACTCCTCTCAAACCTCGCTCCCCTTCATAAAGAAAAATATGGGATTCGATACAAAGTTGATTTTTCCATTCAAGATCCAACTACCGATACCATTGCTGCCAATGAACACAACGAACCATTCCGCGAGGCCGATGGATCATTGGTATTTCGTCCCGGCGGACACGGCTCCTTGTTGTATAACCTGAACCAACTTAAAAACGATGTCATCTTCATAAAAAACATCGACAATGTGGTTCCCGATCGATTGAAGGAAGAGAACATTCACTACAAGAAAGTATTAGGTGGTATTTTGCTTATTTATCAATCGCAAATTTTCGACTACATCCGTCTTCTAAAAAAACCAAAAGAACTCGACGACAATAAATTGCATAAAATCATCCGATTCTTGGAAAAAGATTTATGTACCATTCCGCCTGCATCCTTCCACGAAGCAAGTCGTGAAGAGCAAATCGATTATTTACTCCGCAAACTAAACCGCCCCATTCGAGTGTGTGGAATGGTCGAAAACGAAGGCGAACCCGGTGGTGGCCCATTTTACACCTTGGAAGCCGATGGCACTCAAAGCTTGCAAATCGTTGAATCGTCGCAAATCGATAAATCGAACCCCGACCAAATGACCATGCTCGAATCATCGACGCATTTCAATCCGGTCGATATTGTTTGTAGCTTAAAAGATTATCGGGGTAAAAAATTCGATTTAATGGAATTTACCGATCCTAACACAGCTTTTATTTCGCAAAAAAGTAAAGATGGGAAAGACCTCAAGGCGCTCGAATGGCCGGGACTTTGGAATGGCGGCATGAGTAACTGGAACACCGTTTTTGTCGAAGTACCTATCATTACCTTCAATCCGGTAAAAGTTGTGAACGATTTATTGCGCGAAGAGCACCTTACGCTGGCCTTCCTGCAATGGAAAGACCGCTAACGACTCTGTAACCAGTCCTGAATAATCAGGCTATGATCGAATGCAAGGCGAGGCAGCTTGGTGATATCAAACCAAGCTGCCTCGCTCGCATCATCCCCTCCCCTAACAGTAAGCATTTCGCTACTTGCTGTGTAAATAATCGAAATGGTTCTTCCTCGTGGATCACGTCCCGGAGTGCCATAGGTTCGAAACTGACGTAGCCTTAATCCCACCAATCCGGTCTCTTCTGCTAACTCTCGCTCGGCAGCCTGTGGCAAATCCTCGTCCATATCGACGAAACCACCCGGCAATGCCCACATTCCAGCATAAGGAGCTTGCCCCCTGCGAATGAGCAGAACCTCCTTTGGGCGCGATTCGATTTCGGTATAAACTAAAATATCCACGGTTACCGAGGGCCGTGGATATTCATAGCAATAGGACATCCTATTATTCTTTTAGATCAAAGCGACGCGGCGAAACAAAATGCCGGGAAAACAATTCACTGGCTCCTCCATCCCATAAACCGTCGGGATGAGTCGACGATTGAATTACCGTCGAATAAGTTGGGTGACCGGTAAAAGCAGTAATCTCCACCGGTTCAAACCCTTCGCCTTCAATTCGAATAACAAAATCGCCCGACAAAGATGAAACATCGACGTCGTTGGAAACAAAGTTAGTAGAACCCATTCGACTTAAAGAGCTCAAGTAAGTGCTTACAGCCACCGAATCGCAAGCTTGCATATTGCTGAACCAAATATCGTTGTTCTTACTAAGAGTAAAGGAACTGTCGGCTGGATACTCAAAGCTCACTCGAGTAAAACTAGCGGCATCTAATTCGGTAATGGTCCTTAGCCGAAAAGCATTTACATCACGATTAAAACTACCATCGAGGTAACCACTCACCGAATAGGATTTCACATCGTCTTTTACACGCAAATAAGTAGTGGGAATTTGGGTTGTTTCATTAAAATCGAATCCACCTAAAAATAAATCGGCTACTCTTTTGCCACCAGCTTCAATTACAACGGAAGTGGCTTGATCGGCGGTTAACTCAAACTTAGACCAATCCTCCTCTTTTGTACCAACCAATTGTTCTACTTTGGAATTCTTCAAAGTGGTGAGAATCATTTGAATCGTGGATGGATCCGCATGGTAGGATTTTCCCTCATGAGCAACAGTCCATGTTCCGGCAGTTTTCTCCAAAACTACTTCTTCACGATTCATCATTTCAGGATAAAAAACCATTTTATCAATTAGAGCCGTATCGGCAGTCAGAATAGTGGATAACATGGTGGATTCCTGAGGATTCTTGTCGAATACCTCTAACAAAAGATAAACTCCTGCCAAGGCAATAACCAAAATGATTAAGACTCTATTTTTCATACGATTCTGTTTTTAAATTGAATAAAATACTGCGTATTAATTACCCCAAACTACCACGTTCCATGCGACGCATCCGCTTGTTTTTATTGACCTGCGAACGGTAAAAACCAAAGGCCAAAATGAGCAAAATAGGCAAGAAGAAATTGAACCATTTCAGCCATTGTTTTTTACTATCATCCATTTCATCGAGAGGACGTGAACTAACACCTTTGGTTCGTAAATCGATGAGTCCGGTATCGTCGGCCAACCAATCGATTGAGTTAACGAAAAGGCTGATATTATCGGGCTGTAATTGCTGTGCATTGGCTCCTTCGCCATTCACGGGAAAATCACCATCGGCAATCACAACCATTTGCGACTCAAGATTTCCCGATAATTTCCCGGATAAAATTCCTCCCAAAGCCACATTCGACAATGGAAAATCCTGATCGGTCCAGTTTCGGTTCACATCGAAAAATAGCGGAACTGTTTTCGTATTAGCCTTGTTCGAGGAGAAAACAAGAGGAGTAAATTTCTTTGTCGAATCACCTACATAACTCATGGTACTAACCATAGGTAGAACCATGAGTTCCATGCCTTTGGTGATAACGTGGTCGGCAAAATTCGAAACCTGCGGAATATAGGGGAAAGGCACAGGCACATTCATTACAAAGGGGCCTCTTTGTTGACGAACACTCACGTTAACACATTGAGCATCGACCAACGCATTTTTCTCTACAATCAACCCTTTTTCAGACAACCAAGTATCGATTCCTGTCTCCAAGAGCTCAGCTTGAGACGTGTTAAAGTCGTGTTTAACGGTATTGAAAGCGAGAAATAGTTTTCCCCCCTGAGCTAAGTACTGATCCAAAATAGCCAATTCGGCCGGATCAACTACCTCCTGAGGATTAATCCAAGCCATTGCCTGATATTTCATGAAATCAAGCGTATCGCTTAAGGTTATCTCTTCCAAATTGTAAAGAACTTCTAAAGAATAGACCGCCTCTTGCATTTCGGCTAAGGAAGGTTCTTCGTGACCTCCAATGATTCCGATCAGGGGTTTATTCACTACCGAAACCTTCTTGATGCTGGTGGTAAGGGCATATTCCATTGGGGCATTGTTGTCCATAAATGGAATAACTTCTTTTTGAGAACCCATGCTGATGATGGCTCCCATAAACGCGCGTTGCTGTTTCAATTGATCCTTCTCTCGAACCTGAACAATAACCGGCTGAATTCCATTTTGCATGGCTTCTTGCTCAACCGATTCTCCTTCGGATGGATCGATGAATTCATACACCAAATCGCCGCCGGAGATTTTATTGTATTCAATCAATAGTTCCTTGAAGTCGCGACGAACCTTCAAATATTGGGGTGGCAAGCCTTCCGAAGTAAAATACGCTTTAACGGTTACAGGCTCGTCGAGATTACGTAAAATGTCTTTGGTTGCTTTACTCAGCGTGTATCGATTATCCTCGGTTAGGTCGATGCGTAAATTAAATCGGTTCGATAAAACATTTACCAGAACCACTAGGACGATAACCAATCCGATGTAAATGACAGGTGTTTTTCTTGTATTCATTGCGATGTCTTTTTTGTTCTGTTTCTACTGATGTTTTTTGGAAAGAATACTCTCAGTGGCTACCAGGCCAATTACCATAATGGAGAGGAAGTAAAGCAAATCGGTAAAATCGATTACTCCTCGGCTCATGGAATCGAAATGAGAACTAGTACTCAGAAAATGAAATAAATCGGCAAAAAATCCTCCGAAATTCATGGAAATCATACCAAAAATCCAATGAAACATGATACCTATGAATAAGGCCGCCAGGAAACCCACAATCTGATTATTAGAGAAACTGCTGGCAAAAAGTCCAATGGCTATGTAAGAGCCACTCATCAGCAACAAGCCAACATAACCCGAAATTACCGCTCCGTGATCAACCGGCCCAATGTTCGCTACGGTGATATAATAGGGCAAGGTTAGCCCAATAGCAATGGCGATAAGCAGGAAGGTTGCCAGAAACTTACCCAGCACCACCTGCCAGTCTTCTACCGGCTTGGTTAAGAGCAACTCAATGGTACCGGAACGATTCTCCTCGGCCAATAAACCCATGGTTAGGGCAGGTATAAAAAAGAATAAGGTCCAATAAGCAATGCTGAAAAATACTTGCAAGGATGCTTGTCCTTGAAAAAAGATATCAGCTACGTATAACCAGGTAAAAAATCCTGAAAAGCCTAAAAAAGCTACAATCATGATGTAGGCCATCAGGGAGTCGAAAAACGACTTTAGTTCTCGTCGGGCAATAATCCAAATCTGTTTCATGAAACGATGTATTTTGTGGGGACCGGGAATAAACCGCAAGACCCTTCGATTTTACTTTTAAAATTTTCTACTCAGTTCAATAAAGCTCGATCAAGCTTAACGATCCATCGTGAGTTCGTGGAATATATCTTCCAACTTAGTCTGAATCGGCGTTAATTCGGTAAGCACCCAATTCTTTTCACAACAGAGGGCAAAGATGGATTTCCTGCTGGATAAATCAGGTCGGCTTTGAATCTCGTAACTTCCCTCGTCATCGAGTGGATCTACCTGCTCAACCGTAGAAACTTGTTGGGCTTCGCGAATAAATGCATCGCGTTCTACCCCTTCAACGGTCACGCGCAAGATCTCTTTTCCCTGACTATGCTTCCGAAGTTCTTCCGAAGTTCCATCGGCTACAATTTTCCCACGGTTTATAATGATAATTCGGTCGCAAGTAGCCTCTACCTCCGCCAAAATATGCGAACTTAAAATGACTGTTTTTTCTCGTCCAATTTTTCGGATTAACTCGCGAATTTCTACAATCTGGTTTGGGTCAAGTCCGGTGGTTGGCTCATCCAAAATAAGAACCTCCGGATCGTGAATCAAAGCTTGTGCAAGGCCTACCCGCTGTCGGTAACCTTTCGATAACTCATTGATTTTTTTGTGCTTCTCCGCTTCTAATCCGCACACATCGACCATCTCTAAGATGCGTACGTTAATCTTACTCTTCGAAACCCCCTGAAGTTCAGCAACAAAACGCAAATAATCTATCACTGCCATGTCGAGGTACAGCGGATTGTGCTCAGGCAAGTATCCAATGTTCTTCTTTACCTCTTGCGAATCTTTGTTCACACTGTAATTTCCAACCAAAACATCGCCTTCGTCGGGAATCAGATACGAGGTTATGGCCTTCATCGTAGTGGTTTTTCCGGCACCATTTGGTCCTAAAAAACCGAGAATCTCTCCTGTTTTAACCGTAAACGAGATGTCGTCCACGGCGCGTTGCGCACCGTATTTCTTGGTCAAATTGCGTATTACTATATCCATAAGCGTGATTTTGTTTAGACGTTGACAAAAAAAATTAAAATTAAACGGGTCTTGAAGCCAAAATAATTTAATTAACGTTTTTTAACACGCTCATTTATTGATACTTACAAACAAGACCACCTATTTTCTTAAAATACCTTTTAACTTCTTGTTTACTATCAAAATGCATTAATTTCGCGACTTAAAATTGCGTTTATGATAAAAATTAGCTTCCCCGACAAACAAGTCAGAGAATACGAACCCGGGATTACCGGATTGGAGATTGCAAAATCGATTAGCAATCGCTTAGCAAAAGAAGTAGTAGCCGCCAAAGTCAATGGAGAAATTTGGGACATTATGCGTCCTATCCATAGCGATGCCGAAATAAGCTTACACGATTTTGAGAGCGACGAAGGAAAACACACTTTCTGGCATAGCTCCGCGCATCTGATGGCTCAAGCCTTGGAACACTTATATCCCGGAGTAAAATTATGGGTGGGACCGGCTCTCGAGAACAGCTTCTACTACGATGTCGATTTGCCCGAAGGAACGACGATCTCGGAAGCCGATTTTAAAACCATCGAAGATAAAATGCTGGAATTAGCGCGCCAGAAAAATCCATTCCAACGCTCGGAAGTTGCCAAAGACGAAGCCCTGGCTTTTTATACCGAAAAAGGCGATGAATATAAAATCGATTTGATTCAAGGATTGGAAGATGGAACGATTACCTTTTATAAGCATGGCGATTTTACCGATTTATGCCGTGGTCCACACTTGCCCAATACGGAACTAATCAAAGCTGTCAAAATTTTAAGCGTGGCGGGAGCCTATTTCAAAGGCGACGAGAAAAACAAGCAATTGGTCCGCATTTATGGGGTTTCCTTCCCGAAACAAAAATTGCTCGAAGAATACCTTCATAATTTGGAGGAAGCGAAAAAACGCGATCATCGAAAACTGGGGAAAGAACTCGACTTGTTCACCTTTTCACAAAATGTAGGTCAAGGATTGCCGCTTTGGTTACCGAAAGGAGCAGCCTTGCGCGAACGATTAGAGCAATTCCTGAAAAAAGTGCAAAAGAAACATGGTTACGACCCGGTAATAACTCCTCACATTGGCAGCAAATCCCTGTATGTTACCTCAGGGCACTATGCTAAATACGGGAAAGATTCCTTTCAACCAATTTTAACTCCCGACGAAGGGGAAGAATTCTTGCTCAAGCCGATGAATTGTCCTCATCATTGTGAGATTTACAAAGCACGCCCCCGCTCCTATAAAGATTTACCGATTCGATTTGCCGAGTTTGGCACCGTTTACCGGTATGAGCAATCGGGTGAATTGCATGGTTTAACCCGGGTTCGCGGATTTACCCAGGATGATGCGCATATTTTTTGTCGACCCGATCAATTAAAAGAAGAGTTCATTAAGGTGATCGACATTGTTTTATACATTTTTAAAACACTCGATTTCAAAGACTTTATTACTCAAATTTCACTTCGCGACCCAAGCAATACAGAAAAATATATTGGTTCGGAAGAGAACTGGAATAAAGCTGAGCAAGCCATACAGGAAGCTGTTTCTGAAAAAGGACTCAAAGCAGTAGTCGAATTAGGCGAAGCCGCTTTCTACGGACCAAAGCTCGATTTTATGGTCAAAGATGCCTTAGGACGAAAGTGGCAACTTGGCACCATCCAGGTAGATTACAACCTACCCGAACGATTTGAACTAGAGTACATGGGATCCGACAATCAAAAGCACCGTCCGGTGATGATTCATCGTGCACCCTTTGGATCCATGGAGCGCTTTGTTGCCGTTTTGATCGAACATACCGCCGGCAAATTCCCTCTATGGTTGGCACCCGAACAGGCAGTAATTATTCCTGTAAGTGAAAAATACAACGACTACGCGCAAAGCCTTTTGAAAATTCTAAATAATTCCGATATTCGCACCGTCGTTGATGAAAGGTCGGAAAAGGTAGGTAGAAAGATAAGGGACAATGAGTTAAAGCGTATTCCTTTCTTGCTTATCGTTGGAGAAAAAGAAGCCGAAGATGGAAGTATTTCCGTTCGAAGACAAGGACAAGGCGATACCGGCACTTTCACTACCGAGGAGTTCATTCAAATTGTCAATAAAGAAGTGGCCAACGAGCTTGAGGCCAACGAAATATAAGTTTAATTAATCATAGGAGGCATAGCTATAAATCAATCGAGAGATCGGGGTCGAGTACATCCACGCGAAATCAAATCGCCCCACCGTATTAATGAAAGGATTAACGCTCCACGCGTAAGGTTAGTTGGAGATAATATTGAAAATCCCGATGTGTATCCAACCAAACAGGCTCTTCAAATGGCCGACGAGTTGGAATTAGACTTGGTAGAAATATCTCCAAACGCCGATCCTCCTGTTTGTAAAATCATCGATTATCAAAAGTTCCTTTATCAGCAAAAGAAGAAGCAAAAGGAACTGAAAGCTAAATCGACCCAGATCACGGTTAAAGAAATTCGTTTCGGGCCTCAAACCGACGAGCACGATTTCAACTTCAAGTTAAATCATGCTATCAAGTTCTTAAAAGACGGAGCCAAAGTAAAAGCGTTTGTATTCTTTAAAGGTCGTTCCATCTTATTCAAAGAGCAAGGAGAGATTCTTCTCCTTCGTTTTGCTCAAGAATTGGAAGACTTAGGCAAAGTCGAATCCCTTCCTAAATTGGAAGGAAAACGAATGATTATGCTTCTTGCCCCTAAACCGGCCAAGAAAAAATAAATAGAGTAATAACCGAAGCTCCATGCTGTATAAGCATTATCGTTGATAATCGCTGGAGTCTTCACAAAAACCATTGTATTATGCCAAAAATGAAAACTAATTCCGGAGCTAAAAAGCGCTTTGTGCTTACCGGAAGTGGAAAAATCAAAAGAAAGCACGCTTACAAAAGTCACATCCTGACGAAAAAATCAACCAAACGGAAAAGAAACCTCAGTTACTTTACCACAGTAAACAAAGCAGACATGAACAACATCTTGCTTTGCTTAGCAATGAAATAGTTCAGGATTTATCGATTTTTTTAAGCTTAACCAGAAGGAGAAAGCCGTGTAAGAATTCCTGGCAGGAATCGCTTCTCATTCAAAAAACCAAAAAATTATGCCAAGATCAGTAAACAGTGTTGCTTCAAGAGCAAGAAGAAAAAAGCTTCTCAAATTAACTCGAGGTAATTTCCTCGCCAGAAGAAATGTTTGGACTGTAGCCAAAAATACCTGGGAAAAAGGTCAACAGTACGCTTATCGCGACCGTAAAAACAAAAAAAGAAGTTTCCGCTCACTTTGGATTCAACGGATTAATGCCGGTGCACGCGAAAACGGTTTGTCTTATTCCGATTTAATGGGTAAACTGCACAAAAACAATGTGCAACTCAGCCGGAAAGTACTCGCCGATTTAGCCATGAATCATCCCGAAGCCTTTACAGCCATCGTAAACGCAGTAAAATAAAACAGAAAGTCCTGCCAAGTGCAGGACTTTTTTTTAATACCCTCCCTATGAAAGTTTGGATTATCGGTTACGGGAAAATGGGTAAAGAAATCCATCGGCAACTCACGGAACGTGGATACCCGGAACCCTTTATCTCGGAGCGCTTAACCCCGGAAATTTTAGCCAATCCTGAAATCACTTCTTGCGAAGTTGCCATCGAATTCACGCATCCTGAAGCTGCTGTCCACAATTACCTCCAAATTTTTTCAACCGGTATCCCTCTGGTTAGCGGGACCACCGGCTGGCTCAATCAAGAAGATAAAATCTTGAAAGCTCGCGAAGAATTCGACAGTGGTTTCTTCTATGCCAGTAATTTTAGTCCAGGGATGTATTTATTCCGAAAAATGCATCGTGAGCTGGCCCGCCAAATGAACCGATTCCCGCAATACGAAGTTAGCATGGAGGAAAGTCATCACCTCCAAAAACAAGATGCCCCGAGCGGAACAGCTATCAGCCTAGCCCAAGACTTGCTGGATGAACTCGACAGCAAAAACAGCTGGGTATGCAATCAACCGGCTCAAGCGCATCAAATCCCCATCACCGCTCATCGAATTGGAGAAGTCCCCGGCACACATCAGGTTCGCTACGAATCGGCTTTCGACGACATCAGCATCCAACACGATGCGAAAAGTCGAGCAGGCTTTGCTTGGGGTGCTATCGAAGCAGCCCTCTTCATGCGTGGGAAAAAAGGCTTTTTCACCCTCGAAAACTTATACGGTGAAAAATAATTATCGGAAAGCACAGTTTAACAAGCGTTGATTTGTATTTTCGTCATCCTTATTTTCATCTCCTAAAAACGGAGCTTTACCTTATTTATTCATGCTTCTTTCAGTAAAACCTATTTTGGATAATCGATTAAGCCCTCAGCAGGAAAATCATTATTCCTCTATTATTGGTTCAACTGGAATGTCTATAGTACGCTAAACTTAATCTGATGAAAAACCCGGGTCTAAAAAACTGGATAAAATTTATTGTCTTCGGAACCATTTACCTCCTGTGGGTTATTTGGCTTCAAAACTATTGGTTCCTGCTGGGCCTACCCATCATTTTTGATATCTATATTTCTCAAAAAGTTCATTGGGCTTTTTGGAAAAAGAAAGGGGTAAAAAAACAAACGGCCTTTGTCGAATGGGTCGATGCACTCATTTTCGCTGTTGTAGCGGCTACCTTTATCCGGATGTTCCTCATCGAAGCCTACACCATCCCTACACCCTCGATGGAAAAATCCTTGCTGGTAGGCGACTACCTATTCGTAAGCAAATACAGCTACGGACCCAAAATGCCCAATACTCCGCTATCCTTCCCCTTTGTCCATAATACCATGCCCGGAACTCGCGAAACCAAATCATACCTGGAATGGATTCAAAATCCTTATCGCCGTCTCGCCGGACTAACCGACATTAAACGGGGAGATGCCTTGGTATTTAACTTCCCCGAAGGTGATACTGTTGCCACAGCTTTTATGGGTCACAGCTATTACGGACTCTGTCGTGTTTACGGTCGGGAAATGGTAAACCGTGATAAACGAAACTTCGGAAATATCATTACCCGGCCTGTCGATAAGCGCGAAAATTATATCAAACGTTGTGTCGGTCTGCCGTCCGACACCCTTCAGATTATCGATGGCGAACTCTTTATCAATGGAATTAAACAACAAGAACCAACAGGAAAACAATTCAATTATACCATCCAAACCAATGGCCAGTCAATCAATCCAAAATGGTTTGATGAATTTGATGTATCGGCCGATGATTACCAAGGGAAATTTGCCAGTCCATTTTACCAAAACTTACCCCTTACTTTGAACCAGGTAGAGGAGATAAAGAGTATTCCGGTGGTGGAAAAATCCAAAGCAAAACTTGACGAGGCTGGGAAAGTCGATGCTCGAGTTTTCCCGCATAATATCCGCTATCCGTGGAACGAAGATAATTTCGGGCCACTCTATATTCCCGAGAAAGGAAAAACCATAGAACTCACTACTGAGAACTTACCTCTTTACCAGCGCATTATCGATGTTTACGAAGGAAATGAACTCAAAGTAGAAGGAAACACGATTTATATTAACGGTAAAAAAACCAACACCTACACTTTTCAGATGAACTACTACTGGGCAATGGGCGATAACCGGCATAATTCCGCCGATTCGCGTTATTGGGGTTTCGTTCCGGAAGATCACGTGGTTGGAAAAGCTGTTTTCGTGTGGTTATCACTCGATAAAAACAAGTCCCTTTTTAAAGGAAAAATTCGCTGGAACCGCCTGTTCCGAAAAGTATCAGGGTTAATGGAATAATGCGCAAAAAAGGAATTCAACTTCTTATTGTACTATTCGCAGTCGTTCTTGTACTGTCACTTCTATCGGTAAAAATTGTATCCGTTGAGGGTAAAGCCATGTACCCGGGATTAAGCGATGGACAAAAAATCGTGGTGCACTCAATTAAAAGTCCCTGGAATCAACTCGCCAAATTGTTTAGCAAAGACGATTCCTATCCGCTAAAACGATTTCAGCTCATCGCATTTCGACCTCCACAGTTAAATGACATCCCGCTGCCCAAAAGAGATCTAATCATCCGCAGACTGATTGCCTTTCCGGGCGAAGAGGTTCTGATTGAACCCAACGAAGTCCGTATCGATAATCAAGCTATCCCTGAGCCTGCAGAAGTTATTTATCCCTTTCGCATTGTAGGCAATCAGAAACTGAGCGAAGAAATTTTAAATCATCCGCTTTTACATTTTCCAACATGGATCGCAGCGCCCGGTTTTTACAACGCACACCTCGCTCCTATTCATCGCGATTCTCTAATTCAATTGCCCGAAATCGACCAAATTCGCGAAATTCGCGAACCGTCGAAACAGAGTGCCCAACGTAATTTTCCAAAATCCTATTACATTCAATGGAATCAAAGCTTTTTTGGACCAGTGGTCATTCCTAAAAAAAATCAGACCGTCACCCTAAACGAGCAAAATATCGACCTCTATCGGAGAATCATCGAAGTATACGAAGGGAATGATCTGGAAATCACATCCAATAAAGAATTTGTGATACAAGGGATTACTACTCGGTACTACACCTTTCGGCAAAACTATTATTTCGTGTTGAATGATTTTCGAGATGAATTTGGCGATTCTCGAACGTGGGGTTTCTTACCCGAAGATCATATCGTAGGATTTCGAACGTTAAGAACCGTTGAGCGATAAGCATAAGTCATTGTGT
>CALGAK010000110.1 GCA_937954085.1 uncultured Bacteroidota bacterium | reverse complement strand
GTTGCTGAAACGCAACCAGTAGGCTTGCTGCCCTAAATAATCAGACTGCTTCCAGCAGCATTTCTTAGCTAGCTTCCTCAAAGAAAATTTGATCCAAATCGTTTGATTGTAAAATTTCCGGATTACCTACTTTTGCGGTGCTATGAAGGCTTTGTGAAAAGATTCGGAGAGGGCCGTGAGCACCCTGCGTGTCTGCTCCTTGGTGAACTTCTTGGGCGGCCCCTGCGGGGTGTTGTTCACATCGATGATGTAAATTTTGCCATCGGCCCGATGCCGCATCACATCCATTTCTCCAAAGTCGAAATGCATGTTTTTGCAAAACTGATTCATTAATTCAATTTCTTCCTGAGTGAAAAGCTCGTTTGTTTGATAAATCTCGGCGACGCGAGTGCCTCGGACGGCAAATCGATTTTCTTTATCGACATATTTCTTATACACGAAATCGCAGACCGTTCCTACCACCGGAACGCGCAAATCAATCACGGTATTCTCTCCTTCCGAGGAATCAATTAATAGCTGGTAAATGTAACCTTCTTCCCAATCCTCTTTCGAAATAGGTCCCTGGATGATGTGTCCATCGTGCTTGGCATTGATGTCGTTCTTTTTCACGATTAAACCCTCGTATTCCATGGGGTTTACCTGTGAGCTGTAGCCAAACACTTGCTTAAATTGCTCATCGACATGCAGTTTGCTGATGTCTCGACTATGAAGATTTACAATAATCTTTTCTTGCTGAACTTGTTCGAGCATTTCAAACTCCTCCCGGAAAGTGAGGTATTCCCAGTACATTCCTACTTGAAAGGGGAAATCGGGTCGATTACTCAAGGTGTAGCCTAGTTGACGGGCTATCTTGTAGAAGGTAGAGCCTCGGCTGGGATAGTGCGGATAAACCAAAATAAGTCGGGAACGAAAGCCGGCTCGAATCCAGTTTTTAACAAAGCTTCCTAAAAAGCCAATGTCCTTTGCTAAACGCTCTGCCCATGGCATTCCACGTCGGTATTTATTAAATATGCCCCGACTATAAGCGTGTTTATAATCCATACAAAAAAAGTTTGCGCTAAAGTAATCTTTTCTCATTTTGAAGTGTTAGCTGCATGGCTTTCCTTTGGATGAAAGTGATTCAAAAGCCCAAAAACTTTCGATGATGGAAATTCTGCTCATTTCATTGGTTGCCTTCGGGGTAGCCATCCTCACCTTTTTCTCCGGTTTTGGCTTGGGAACCTTGCTGGCTCCGGTCATGATGTTCTTTTTCCCGGTAGATGTTGCAATAGCACTCACCGGAATAGTTCATTTTGTGAATAATCTGTTTAAACTCTTTTTGGTAGGACGACATGCCAATAGGGACGTGCTGATGCGTTTTGGAATACCGGCAGTTTTAGCAGCAGTAGCAGGCGCCTTGCTGATGGTGCGATTGGCCGGAGCTGAACCTTGGTTTAGTTACCAACTGTTTCAACGAGAGTGGGAGGTTTATCCTCTTAAAGTGCTGATTGGAGTCGTTCTGTTTGTATTTGCTTGGTTCGATCTGCTTCCGGTTTTTGCGAAATTGGAATTTGGTCGTAAATGGCTTTCGCTGGGGGGCGCCTTGTCGGGTTTTTTTGGCGGTCTTTCGGGAAATCAAGGTGCTTTAAGAGCTGCATTCCTCATCAAAGCTGGGTTGACAAAACAAGCTTTTGTCGGTACAGCTGTGGTGGTGTCAACTTTTGTCGATCTGACGCGTTTAGGTATCTATTCCTCGCGCATGGTCGAGGTTGGAGTAAGCGATAATTGGCAGGTGCTCGTATTTGCCAGTTTGTCGGCAATTTCAGGTGCCATCATAGGGAACCGATTACTTCAAAAGATTAGCTTGCTTTTCCTGCAGCGATTCGTGGGGACCATGCTTTTATTAATTGCCCTGGCTTTAATAATGGGTATAATTTAAAACTTAAAAAAAGAAGAATGAAAGACTTTTGGAATGAACGCTATAGCGAACCTGGATTCATGTATGGAACGGAACCTAACCGTTTTTTAAGCAGTCAACTCGATCGATTAAGCCCGGAAACGATTCTTTTTCCAGCCGATGGAGAGGGTCGCAATTCCGTTTATGCTGCACGAATGGGTTGGGAGGTTACGGCATTCGACTACAGCGAAGTTGCCAGGGAAAAAGCGCTTCGCCTAGCTCAGGAGCACAGCGTAGCGGTTGAGTATAGCGTTGGCGATATGCTGCAAAATCCTTTCCCCGATCGACAATTTAAAGCTCTGGCAGCTATTTTTACTCATTTCCACGACGATCAAAAACCAGCACTATTGGCTTTGTACGATGGTTGGATCGCACCCGGCGGATTCCTTATCATGGAAGTGTTTTCCAAGCGACAGATTCATTATCAGGAACTTTACCCCCAATCGGGCGGCCCTCGCGATGTGAAAATGCTCTTCTCGGTGCATCAACTAGAAGAGGCTTTTGCCCATTATGACTTCGAAGTAATTCGTGAAACAGAAACCGAATTACGCGAAGGCCTTCATCATGTAGGAAAATCGTCGGTGATTCAAATAGTGGCTAGAAAACCATTGAGCTTTTAGTATTTTTATCCCTTCATTTAAGCCAACCTAATTATGAGACAAAAAATAGTTGCCGGAAACTGGAAAATGAATACCTCCATCGCATCCGGATTAGAACTTGCCCAAGCCGTTAAAACAGGACTCGAAGGCAAATCATTGAATGATGTAAAATTAATTCTAGCCCCTCCATTTACTCATTTACATGCCATTGGAGAGGTCATTAAGGATAGTCCGCTCGGACTAGCTGCACAAAATACTGCCTCCGAAAAGTCGGGAGCATATACCGGCGAAGTTTCTGCCGAAATGCTCGCATCAGCCGGTGTCGGTTATGTCATTCTAGGGCATTCGGAGCGCCGCAAATACTACCACGAAAACGACGAACTGTTGGTTCAAAAACTTACCCGAGTGCTCGAAGCAGGGTTGACTCCCATCTTTTGCATTGGCGAAGAACTAGAGGACCGCGAAAAAGGGAATCATTTTGCATTGGTGAAATCGCAGTTGAAAAATGGCTTGTTTCATTGTAGTCCGGAGGATTTTGCAAAAGTAATAATTGCCTACGAACCAGTATGGGCCATTGGAACAGGGTTAACAGCCAGTCCCGAACAAGCCGAAGAAATGCATGCTTTTATTCGCGAAGAATTATCCGCAGCTTTTGGAGCTGAAAATGCAAACGCTTGTAGTATCCTGTATGGTGGTAGTTGCAAGGCATCGAACGCTCGCGAATTGTTCGCCCAACCGAATGTCGATGGGGGACTTATTGGCGGAGCTTCTTTGCAAGCCGACGAGTTTATTCGAATTGCTGAATCCTTTTAATGCATTTTAGTTCGAATATTCGGTTCCTGCGTAAACGCAAGCAATTAACTCAGTTAAATCTGGCCCAATTACTTGGAATCACGCGCTCTAGCCTCAATGGCTACGAGAACGATATTGCGCGTCCGTCGCTGGAAACCCTCATTGAATTTTCTCATTTTTTTAAAATCTCCATCGATAATCTCCTTAAAATCGACCTGAGTAAGCTAAGCGAATTGAACCTTCAACAATTGGAAAGCGGGGGAGATCCTTACGTGCGTGGAACGCAACTTCGTGTGCTCACTACTACGGTTAACTCCGAGAATAAGGAAAATGTCGAAATGGTAAACGAAAAAGCAAAAGCTGGTTATGCAACCGGTTTTGCCGACCCGGAATACATCAGCGAGCTGCCTCGATATTCGCTCCCCCTCCTGTCGGGGAACAAAAAATACCGAAGCTTTCAAATTACCGGCGATAGCATGCTGCCAATCCCGGAAGGTGCATGGATAACGGCTGAATTTATCCAGGATTGGTCGAGTCTCAAGCCGGGAGAACTAGTCATCGTCCTCACCCTTCAGGAGGGAATCGTGTTTAAGAAAATCTCTTCCCTCAAGGCGGAAGAATCACTTCTAATTTTGGAATCGCTTAATCCTGCTTATCCTGCGCTTGAAATCCATTGGAGCGATATTCGCGAAATATGGAAGTTCACCCATTTTCTCTCTTCCAAAATACCGGAATCCATTCTGCCGGAAGATTCGTTGAACGAGGCCGTTTTCGTCATGAAGAAAGATATCGACTGGATTAAAAAGCAACTAAAGCAATCGGGAAGGTGAGCAAATTAATTTCTGTTATTATTCTGTCTTGTATCAGTTTGTTCGCTGGGTCGGGCCTATCCAGAGCTCAGTCCTGGTCGAAATTGGATGCCTTTCATGGCTTGCTCCAAAAACATTATGTAGATACTGTGGATACCAACGAGTTAATCGAAGCTGCTATCCGAGCCGAATTGCGTAAACTCGATCCTCATTCCATGTACTTTAATCCGGAGGAGTTCAAGGCTGTCAACGAGCGATTAAAAGGAAACTACGAAGGAATCGGGGTGCAATACGTGATGGTAAACGACACGCTCATCATTACCCATATTATTCACGGAGGACCCGCTTTTTTGGCAGGCTTGCAAGGAGGCGACCGAATCATTGCTGTGAATCAGGATACACTGGCTGGAGTTCCGCATTCTCATGCCGACATACGTTCTAAGTTAGCTGGGGAACGTGGTTCATCACTCTCGGTGCTCATCGATCGGGCTGGCTATCCGGATTTGCTCGAATTTCAGCTCACGCGCGATAAAATCCCAGTCAAAAGCATCGAAACGGTCTATTGGCTAAACGACTCCACTGCTTACATTAAGCTATCCCGATTTGGGGCAACAACGAGCCGGGAATGGAAGAGAATGCTCCGAAAACAAAATCTAGAGGAAGCCAAAGCGCTCATCCTCGATGTTCAGTCCAATGGAGGTGGCTACCTCAATGCTGCTGTCGATCTGGTAAATGAATTCCTGGAGGAAAACCAACTCATCGTGTATACAGAGGGTCGCGGGCTTAAAAAGCAACTCAGCTTGGCCGACAAGCGGGGTAAAATGCGCTCTGTACGTCTAGCTGTCTTGGTCGATGAACGCAGTGCATCGGCTTCCGAAATTCTTGCCGGAGCGATTCAAGACTGGGATAGGGGAATTGTGCTTGGTCGTCGTAGCTTCGGGAAAGGTTCGGTGCAACGTCAGTTTGTCCTCAACGATCAATCGGCTGTGCGAATAACGGTCGCCCAGTATTTTACTCCATCCGGTCGTTCCATTCAAAAAGCTTATAACGGCAATTTGTCCGATTACCACAACGAAGTTAGCCAGCGTTTACAATCGGGGGAGCTATTTACACCCGATTATCCACAAGAGAATTTAACCGAATTGAAAACCCTTCGGCATGAGCGAAGCATTTGGGCCGGAGGTGGTATTCAACCCGATGTTTTCGTTCCTCTCGATTCGATTTGGATCAATGATACCTGGCAAAGCTTGCAACGAAAAGCCTTGCTCTTGCCCATTGCTGTTCAATTTATCGATCGGCAGCGCGATTCCTTGCTTCAGATTTATCCCGATATAGCCGCTTTTCAAGCATCTTTTAATCAAGAAGAGGCATTGTGGCAATTTGCTCTTTCGGAATTAAAGGAAGATCTAGCTTCGGAAGAAATTGCGAATCTTCCTGCTCTTCGATCGGCTATTCTCCTCCGCTTAAGGGTCCAAATCGCTTCGGCCTTGTATGGCCGCGAAGAGGCTATTCGAATTGAAAATGAAGAGAATAGAGCATTAACAAAAGCTCTGGAGTTAATTAACAATCCCGAAGTATATCGGTCAATTTTACAAGGAGAATACACACCATGATCGATTGGATAGTGCTCAATTGGCTCGAATTGGTGGGATTTGTATCAGCCTTGATTTACCTGTTCTTTTCTGTAAAACAGCATGTTTGGGTTTGGCCCTGGGGAATCATTACCAGCGCAGCCTATGTGTTTTTCTATCTGGAATCGCGCTTATACGCTATTGGATTGTTGAATGTGTATTATGTGGCCGTGAGCTTTTATGGTTGGTACAATTGGAGAAAAGGAAATCCGGAAAGTGAGGGTGACTTACCGGTCACTCGTGTACGAGCGAAGGATTGGTTGGCCTACTTGCTAGTAGGTTTTCTGCTTACTTTGGGGATGTATGTCGTTTTGAGTCGCTACACCGATTCGCCAGTTCCATTGGCCGATTCCTTCATCACCGCCTTGAGTATCCTGGCTACCTGGATGCTGACTAAAAAGAAACTTGAGAATTGGTTGCTTTGGCTGGTGGCCGATAGCTTTGCGGTCGCGATTTATTTTGAGCAAAAGCTGTTTCTCACCGCCATTCTATTCGTCATCTATTCGGCAATGACCTTAGTCGGTTATCGTGCCTGGAGAAAAACCATGCGAGTATGAAGCAAGGTTCTCGAATTATTGCGCTTTGTGGCCCCGAATCCACCGGCAAAAGCACCCTTTCCAACTACCTGGCATCAGCTTTCGATGCTTACCTCATCGATGAAATTGCTCGTCGGTATGTGGAAAAACTTCCCCTTCCGTACACTTACTCCGATGTGGAGCAAATTGCTCAACTGCAAATAGCTGCCTTGGATGAGGCATTGCGCAGTGAACCTAAACTCATTGTTATGGATACCTGGCTGATCATAACGAAAGTTTGGTTTCAGGTTGTTTACGGAAACTACCCAAATTGGCTCGAAGAGGCGATTCGACGTGTTCCCATCGACCACTACTTGCTGTGTGCTCCGGACATCCCCTGGGTGTACGACCCGGTTCGTGAAAATCCTGACAATCGGGAGGAGCTGTTTCAACGATATTTAGCCGAAATTCAACACTATGGGTTTTCCTTTACCGTGATTGAAGGGGATTTCGAAAACCGCCAACGAACCGCCTCGACCCTTGTGTCATCCCTTATTTAAAGGGGAGGTGTCATCCTTTTACTCTCCTGGTTAGGCTAAAAAAAACCTTGCCCCTTTTTTCGAAAGGCAAGGTTTCAGAGTCGTTTTGAGACGATAGCCAATCCATAATCGCCCATAGGCTAGGCTGGATTTAGGTGATTGGCTGGAATTTTTTCCCGAAATGAAGAAAATGATTTATTCTCCGAACATCGATTCCAGGTTATTAAACTTGATGTTGTAGTCCTTCATGGATTCTTTAATCACTTCGCGTGCGGTTTCCGATCCATAGGTGTGGGTAATTTCGGCATTTCGTTTATCCTGACCTGGCATGTCTTTGTAGGTAAGGAAATAGTGACGAAGCCGCTCAACCACCAATCCGGGTAGATCGCTGATTTCTTTGTAGTTTTCGTAAACAGTGTCATTGTTTAAAACGGCAATGATTTTATCGTCGGCTTCGTTCCCATCGATCATCCGAAAGCCGCCAATGGGGCGTGCTCGAGCAATGATATTCCCGTGAGCTATGGTTTTTTCCGTAAGGATACAAATATCCAGCGGGTCGCAATCGCCAACGATGTCGGGTCGATCCAATGCTTCGATGCTGATTTGTGCCACCGATTTAGCACAATAGGTTTGAGGGATAAAACCGTACAATGCGGGGATTACATTCGAAAATTTTTGCGGACGATCAATTCTCAGGTATCCACTATCCTTATCGACCTCGTATTTAACGGTATCGGTGGGAACCATTTCGATGAAAGACATGACAATTTCGGGGGCTTCGATGCCGATATCGATACCGTGCCAAGGATGACTTTTGTAGCGTAAGCCCATGAGTCGACCAATTTGGTCCATGATGTTACTTCTCATGTTTGGAAAATAATTTTGTTAGTGATTAAAGAGTCTATGTTTTGAACGACAAAATTAGGGTTTATTCTTCCCATTTGCAGGGGATTTCGAAACTTTTCCCATCCTCGGCAAGTTCGACATGCGGAAAGATCGATTGCGTTTCTTCGAGAAAGGGGGTGAGGTTTTTATATCGGGAGGAAAAGTGCCCGATAATTAATTTTTCTACACCGGCTTTTTGAGCAAATTCAGCTGCCTGGCGGGTAGTTGAATGACCGGTTTGGTGAGCAAAATCTTTCTTTTCTTCCAGGAAAGTGGCTTCATGATACAGCAGATCGGCTCCAGCTACTTCCGAAATCCATTCATCGTGGTAGGCCGTATCGGCATAGTAAACGTAGGTTCTGGCTTTTCGTCGGCCTAGGATCAATTGTTTATTGGGGATAATGCGACCGTTTTCGCGGACAATATCTTCACCGCTTCGAGCTGCATGAATTTCCGGAATAGTAAGCTTAGCCTCTTGAATGGCCGATTTATTCAAATTGTACAAATGTTCCTTTTCAGTGAATTTGAAACCGTAGCAAGCAATTCGATGTTTCATCGGG
Source organism: uncultured Bacteroidota bacterium (assembly GCA_937954085.1). Lineage (GTDB taxonomy): Bacteria > Bacteroidota > Bacteroidia > Bacteroidales > M50B96 > M50B96. Next base: position 38,084 of record CALGAK010000110.1, on the reverse strand, counting down.
ATAGCCATTACTTTCAGGAAATCGTTCTCGAAAATCCATTCAGGTGCTGCGTTTTTCAATTCGGTGAATTCAATCGGGTAGGAGAGTCCATCCTGGGTGGAAGTGAATACCTGGAGTAGTATCTTTTTCAAACCCGGAGGAGAGAATAGTTGGAGTGGATGTTTGCGTCCGAGCAGGGAGAAGGTAGATAACAGACCGAAGAGACCGTAGAAATGGTCGCCATGCAAATGGCTGATGAAAATTTGGTTGATTTTACCTAATCGGGCTCGGTATTTACGGAGTTGGATTTGGGTTCCTTCGCCGCAATCGATTAAAAAAAACCGCTCACGTATGTTTAGTACCTGAGCGGTTGGATTTCTTTCGGAAGTTGGCAGTGCCGAGCTGCTCCCTAAAATGGTCAGTTTGAAATCGGAGGCAAGCAAGTGCTTATCGTTCATTTCAGGACTTCAAATAGTGTTGAGCTTCTTCGGGGTTGTTGGCCAACAGGAAGGTATCGCTGAGCTGCGAAATAGCCAAAAAGTTTTTAAAGTTTTCCGAGGCACCAATTAATACCAGTTTGGCTTGGACTTGTTCCAAGAGACGTTGACCGAAGTGCAAGGCACTAATTCCATTAATGTCGCAGTGTTGGCATTGATCCAGGTGCAAGAAAAGGTTTTTAGGGGCATCGGATTGTAAAAAACTCACAAAACTGGCTTTCAGCTCGGATGCTTTAGTAGCATCCAGAGGCCCGGCTTGCAGCCGGGCTTCCGAATACCAGTTCGTTTTGGAAATTTCCAGCAACATGCGCTAGTCTATTCCTCTTGTTTGTTGTCTTTCTTACTTTCTCTTTCTTCTAATTTTTTACGAGCTTCTTGCTCCATTTCAGATTTAAGAGAAGCTAGGTCGGAAGCAATGTCGCCCAAGGTAGTTTTTTCCAAACTATCGTTAACTGCTTTCATCCCTTTTTTAGTGGATTTATCCGCAGCACTTTTTTCGTTTTCTTCTTCCATGCGCTTGTCATCTTCGAAGGTACGGCTGTGCGAAAGGATAATCTTCTTGTTCGTTTTGGAGAATTCAATCACCTTGAAAGGTAATTTCTCATCCACTTTGGCCGGTGAACCATCTTCTTTCACCAAATGGCGTGGGGTAGCAAAACCTTCCACTCCGTAGGGCAGGGTAATGATGGCACCTTTGTCGAAAATCTCCATAATGGTTCCTTCGTGAATTGAATTAACCGAGAAGACGGTTTCGAACACTTCCCATGGATTTTCTTCCAGTTGTTTGTGTCCAAGGCTTAAACGACGATTCTCTTTGTCGATATCCAACACCACTACTTCGATGCTTTCACCAATTGCGGTAAATTCAGCAGGATGCTTGATTTTTTTCGTCCACGATAAGTCGGAAATGTGAATCAATCCGTCAACACCTTCTTCAATCTCTACAAAAATACCAAAGCCGGTAAAATTGCGGACAGTTGCTTGGTGTTTGCTTCCTTTCGAATACAGGTTATCGATGCTATCCCAAGGATCAGTTTTTAGTTGCTTGATACCAAGCGACATTTTGCGTTCTTCGCGATCGAGGGTCAAAATAACAGCCTCTACCATATCGCCCACTTTCATGAACTCTTGAGCGCTGCGTAAGTGTTGCGACCACGACATTTCGGATACGTGAATTAATCCTTCTACGCCGGGAGCAATTTCGATAAAGGCACCGTAATCGGCTAATACAACCACCTTACCGGTTACTTTATCGCCTACTTTAAGCTCGGTGTCTAAAGAATCCCATGGATGAGGAGTTAATTGCTTTAAGCCTAATGCGATACGTTTCTTGGCATCGTCGAAATCGAGAATTACAACGTTTAATTTTTGGTCTAATTCAACAATCTCTTCCGGATGGTTCACGCGGCCCCACGAAAGGTCGGTAATGTGAATTAATCCGTCTACACCACCCAAGTCGATGAATACACCGTAAGAGGTAATGTTTTTGACGATTCCCTGAAGAACTTGTCCTTTCTCCAAACGGGCAATGATTTCTTTTTTCTGTTGCTCGAGCTCTTCTTCAATAAGGGCTTTGTGCGAAACAACCACGTTACGGAATTCCTGGTTAATCTTAACCACTTTGAATTCCATGGTTTTTTCAACATAAATGTCGTAATCGCGGATCGGTTTCACATCGATTTGCGAACCGGGTAAGAAGGCCTCGATGCCAAATACATCGACAATCATACCGCCTTTGGTACGACATTTAATAAATCCTTTGATGATTTCGTCGTTTTCGAGGGCTTTATTAACACGATCCCATGATTGAAGCGCGCGCGCTTTTTTGTGCGATAGTAATAATTGTCCACTCTTGTCTTCCTGACTCTCAACAAACACCTCTACGGTGTCGCCAACTTTCAGTTCAGGATTGTAACGGAATTCATTCAAGCTAACGATACCTTCCGATTTGAATCCAATGTTGATCACCACTTCACGTTTGTTCATGGCTACAACGGTGCCATCAACCACTTGGTGCTCTTGAATGGTCGATAAGGTTTCGTCGTACTTTTCGTAGGTTTCGTCTTTCGATTTGTTGCTGAAGCCTACACTGTCTTTTTCGTAAGCATCCCAGTTGAATTCATCGAGGGGCACGTTGTGATTGCTGTAGTCGAAGGCATTCAACTCAACCTCATCTTCGTCTTCTACTTCTTCCTCTTCTTCTTCTTCTTCCTCCTCTGCTACTTCTTCCTCTTCTTCTTCAACTTCTTCAACTGCTTCTTCCACTTCCTCCTCTACCAACTCTTCGTCGGGAGTAACCGGAGTTTCTTCGTCAACAATCTCTTCTTCGAGTAAGCTCTTAGGATCAATCGCTTCCTCTTTTACTACACGTTTGATTTTCTTTTCATCCAATTCTTCGTCTTTTTTGACTTTCGCTTTGGACTTGTTTTCGTTTTCGTTAATCATTTAAGTTTAAATAAATTAATGAGTTAGACAATATGTTACTAAATCGGCGGCGAAAGTAGCAAAATATATTGTAAGTCCTTAGTAATAAGGACTGTTTTTTATGCAAAAAAACCTCCCGGCGTGGCAAGCATCGGAGCGCTTAAACCAAACCGGAAGGTTAGCCGTTTTTAGGTTCGGATTTAAAAAAAGCGAACCAAGTTAAGTGCTTCTAATTAAGACCCTAACGTAGCAACCATAACTGCTTTTATCGTGTGTAGTCTATTTTCGGCCTCGTCGAAGACAATCGAATGAGCCGATTCGAATACTTCTTCGCTTACTTCCATTTCGGAAATACCGAATTTCTGGTAAATTTCTTCGCCAACTGCTGTTTCGCGATTGTGGAAAGCAGGTAAGCAATGCATGAATTTCACGTTTGGATTACCGGTTTTCTGAATCATCGACATGTTCACCTGGTAGGGTGTCATCAGCTTGATGCGACGTTCCCATTCTGCTTCGGGTTCACCCATCGATACCCACACATCGGTGTAAAGGAAATCGACTCCCTTCACTCCTTCGTCTACCGAGTCGGTAACAGTGATGGTTGCTCCGGTTTCTTTGGCAATTTCTAAGCAGGCAGCAATTAATTCTGGGTCCGGATGAAGTTCTTTCGGAGCCACTGCCCGGAAATCCATACCCATCTTGGCTGCACCTACCATCAGGGAATTACCCATGTTGTTGCGTGCATCGCCCAAGTAGGCAAAAGCCACTTTGTTCAATGGTTTGTCGCTGTGCTCCATCATGGTGAGGAAGTCGGCAAGAATTTGAGTTGGATGAAATTCATTGGTTAACCCATTCCAAACCGGTACACCAGCGTACTTAGCGAGCTCTTCAACAATGTGTTGTCCATAACCACGATACTCAATGCCATCGTACATCCGACCTAGCACGCGGGCGGTATCTTTCATGCTCTCTTTTTTACCCATTTGAGAGCCCGATGGACCTAAATACGTAACATGTGCACCCTGGTCGAGGGCTGCTACTTCGAAAGCACAACGTGTACGGGTGGAGTCTTTTTCGAATAACAAGACAATGTTCTTACCGTCCAATCGCTTTTGTTCGGTGCCTGCGTACTTAGCACGTTTTAAATCGGACGATAAGTCGAGTAAGAATTTGATCTCCTGTGGAGTAAAGTCGAGTAACTTTACAAAACTTCTGTTTCTAAGATTAAATGCCATGGTTTTATGAATTTATATGTTTTGAAAATTATACAATGGTAATGCGGGTTCCGCCATCGTCCACTCCCAGCAGTGTCGTTTTGGTAATGATGGAATCTTTCCCGGTATTTTTAGTGAAATCGATGGCTGCTCGTATTTTCGGAGCCATACTTCCTTCGGCAAAATGACCTTCGTCGAGGTATTGCTTTGCAGTTGCAATGCTCATGCGGTCGATGGTTTTTTCCTGAGGGGTGTTGAAATGAATGCAAACCTTAGGCACATCGGTGAGGATGAATAGTTTGTCTGCATTAATCTGACGAGCCAGCAAGGACGAAGCAAGATCTTTATCGATTACAGCATCGATTCCCTGCAAACGATTTTCCTCCTTATAATAGCTTGGAATTCCTCCGCCTCCCACAGCAATTACGATTTGTCCTTCGCGGGCAATGCGTTCAATGGTAGATCGATTCGAAATGGCTCGTGGTTTTGGACTGGCCACTACTTTTCGCCATCCTCTTCCGCGCGGATCTTCGGCGAAAATAGAACCGTTCTCGGCAGTCATTTTATCGGCATTTTCCTTGGTGTAATAAGGGCCAACCGGTTTAGTCGGATTTTGGAAAGCCGGATCGTCTTTGTTAACCAATACCTGCGTAATGATGGTAAGGATTTCGCGGTCCATGTCGTTGGCCATCAGTACATTTTTCATTTGTTGCTCAATTACGTAACCGATAAATCCTTGCGAATAGGCTACGGAAATATCGAGGGGCATATCGGGCAAGCCATATACCTGATTCCCGGCAGCATTGGCCAACATAATATTCCCTACTTGTGGTCCATTACCATGAGTAATGACCAGATTGTAATCCCTGTTTATTAGCTTAATAAGGGTTTCACAAGCGGCATAGGCATTGGCCTCCTGATCTTCGATGGTTCCTCGTTGTCCATCCTGAATAAGCGCATTGCCTCCAAAGGCTACTACAGCTAATTTGCTCATAAAAAACGTTTTAGTTTAAATTGTCATTTTCTTCAATGAGCTTTCAAAGCTAAGAATTTTGAGGATATTCAATCGGAATTTCGACCTGCTGTAGAGCGAAGTATTTTCCTATTTTTGGCGAAAAGACCTTTTATGGAAACCAATTGGAAAACCTTAATCCTGGCCGAACTAGATAATCAGCGGAGTTTATTACACAAACGCGACGTAAGTTTTTATCAATTAGCGCGTTTCGAACGAGCCATCGAAAAAATTGCGGAACATGCACCCCAATGCGATTCCTGTAAAAAACATCAGGTAGAACTTTCGGAGTTTGTTCCGGATATTGCAAAACATATAAATGGTAGCGCCAAACAAAAACGTCGGTACGAGAACGAAATGGAAAAACTGATCAAACATTTGCGTTTGCAACACCAGGTTTTTCCTGCCTACTATCAGGTTTACCTCATCACCTCGAAAGGTTTTGCCATTGGATTGCTTGTTGGCTTTTTGCTGGCTTTTCTCTTTCCGGCTTACTTCCAACCGCTCTGGATTTCATCTACCATAGCAGGTTTGGTCATATCTTATTTTGTCGGAAACGCGAAAGATATGGCCTCGCGACGCAAAAAAAAGGTAATCTAAGCTTTACTCTCCAATAATTTTAACCAGAACTCGCTTTCGGCGCTTGCCATCGAATTCGCCATAAAAGATTTGTTCCCACGGACCAAAATCCAAAGCGCCCTCGGTAACGGCTACCACCACTTCTCGTCCCATGATGGTTCGCTTCAAATGCGCATCGGCATTATCTTCATAACTGTTGTGATGATAATAGGAGTGAGGCTTTTCGGGAGCTAGTTTTTCAAGCCAGATTTCATAATCCTGATGAAGGCCGGATTCGTCGTCGTTGATAAACACACTAGAGGTAATATGCATTGCATTCACTAATACCAATCCCTCTTTGATGCCACTTTCGCGCAAACATTCAATTACCTGGCTGGTAATGTTGACTAACTCCCGGCGCGATTCGGTTTTAAACCAGAGTTCTTTTCGATAGGATTTCATACGTTCGTTAATTCAATGTTCAGTTAAAAATTGGCTTAGGGGTAAACTGATTGGATTAAGAGGAGCGTGTCTTATTCCCGCTTTCCTTCTCTTTCAGCGTGGGAGAAGGCCAACGTCCGTCGGGACATTTACTGAGCGGACTTCTACTCTTAGCCGGAATGTAGCAACCACACAAATTACAATGCAAATAGATGCTTACTCCGGCATGCGGGCAAATAGCGCAAATTGCTTCGCGTTCTTGCGCCATTTGCTCGATAGCCGGATTACCAAATAAAAGATTCCTGAAACCGGAAAATATTTCGGATATCCGCGACATATAACTTGTTTAAAGGATATTCAATTCTTGAATGATCCCGTTAATTTTTTGCATCAATTCTGCTTGTAATCGCTTGTAATCAGTCGCTTGACTCATTTTTGTGCGTACGCTGAAGTAGAACTTAATTTTAGGTTCCGTACCCGATGGACGCAAAGAGACTTTTGTTCCATCTTGGGTAATGAACTGCAATACGTTCGATTTTGGAAGGTTAATCCGATAGCGTAATTCGCTAATTTGATCGTAGGTAACCTGTTCCTGATAATCGTGAATCAGCATTATTTCCGACCCACCTAAAGTATGTGGTGGAGCCGAGCGGAAACGATTCATCATAGCCTGAATTTCTTCAGCTCCCGATTTACCTTTACGAGTAATGGAGATTAAATGCTCCTGAAAGAGACCAAATTCCTGATAAATATCGATTAATAGCTGATAAAGGCTTTTGCCTTTGTTTTTGGCCCAGGCAGTCATCTCGGCTACCAGCGCACAAGCCGAAACAGAATCTTTGTCTCGTACAAAATCGCCGGCCAAATAACCGTAAGATTCTTCCCCTCCTCCAATGTATTTTTTCTCTCCTTCGAATTTACGGATCACATCGGCAATGAACTTGAATCCGGTTAGCACTTCGAATAATTCGACCTCATATTTATCGGCCATGAGGTTAATTAAGTCGGTGGTTACAATGGTTTTAACCATGAACTCCTTGCCGGTAAGCTTATTCCGCTCCGACCATTGGCTTAGTAAGTAATAGGAAAGTAAAACGGCTGTTTGATTGCCATTCACCAGAATGTATTCTCCTTCGTTATTCTTTATCGCAATACCAATCCGATCTCCATCGGGATCGCTGGCCATTACTAATTCGGCATCTACTTCACGTGCCCGTTCAATAGCCATGCTGAGTGCTTCGGCCTCTTCGGGGTTAGGGGAAATCACCGTTGGGAAATTACCATCGACTACATCCTGAGCTGGCACGTTGAATACTTGAGTAAATCCAAATTTACGCAAGGCAGCAGGAACCAACTTCCCGGTTGTTCCGTGAATGGGAGTGTAAACAATTTTCAAATCGTGTTGAGCATGAATGGCTTCCGGGTTTAGCGAGAGCTTTTTTACGGCATTCAGGAATTCCTCGTCGAACGATTCGCCCAGTACCTCGACTAACTGAGGATTGCGTTCAAACTGTATTTCAGCTAAGTTAACCTTGCCGGCCTCGTCCACTACATTTTGATCGTGAGGAGCAATAAGCTGACTCCCATCGTTCCAATACGCTTTGAATCCATTGTATTCTTTTGGATTATGCGAGGCGGTAATAACAACTCCACTTTGACAGTTGAGCTGGCGAATGGCGAAGGATAATTCTGGCGTAGGACGCAAATCTTCAAATAGATAGACTTTAATGCCATTGGCCGAAAAAATATCGGCTACCGTATCGGCAAAGAATCGGCTGTTGATTCGACAATCGTGAGCAATAGCAACCGAAATTTGGTCGAGTTGAGCAAATTCTTTTTTCAGGTAATTGGCTAAACCTTGGGTTGCCAAACCAATGGTGTACTTATTCATCCGATTGGTACCTGCACCCATGATGCCTCGGAGGCCACCGGTTCCAAACTCCAAATCTTTGTAAAAACTGTCGATTAGGAGCTCTTCCTTTCCTTCGAGCATTTCTTTTACCGTTTGGCGGGTTTCCTCGTCGAATGGAGGATTCAACCATGCTTGTGCTCTTTCTTTTACTTGAGCTAACAGATTATTAGTCATATGCATTGAATTTAAATTTATCGAACCGGGTAAAGCAGGAACAAAGCTTGATGCAAGCTCTTTTTCCAATGGGGGATACTTAATCCGTACTGTTGTTTAATTTTTTCTTTGTTGAGAACACTGTAAAATGGTCGTGGAGTGGGAGTGGGATAATCCTTACTTTCGATGGGAACGACCGAATTTTTAATCTTCACCACATCGAATATTTCCTGTGCAAAATCATACCAGGAACAAACTCCCTCGTTGCTGTAGTGAAAGATTTCGCGACCAAGATGAATCTTTTCACCATTTAAATCTTGTTGCACCAGGTGAATGATGGCTATAGCCAAATCGTAGGCATAGGTGGGTGTTCCAATTTGATCGAAGACCACCCGGACGGTTTGTTTATCGCGTCCTAATCGGAGCATGGTTTTAACAAAGTTATGTCCATAAACTCCATATAACCAACTTGTTCTGACAATGATGGCGTGAGTGTCGCTGTTCAGGATGGCTTCTTCGCCAGCTCTTTTCGACTTCCCATAAACACCTTGAGGACGAGGTTCATCTTCTTCCGTGTAGGGAGTAAAATGGGCTCCATCGAACACATAGTCGGTGGAAACGTGCAAGAGCTTGGTTTGTGTCGAACAGGCTTTCAGGATATCAGCAACGGCACCTTCGTTTAGTCGAAAGGCCATTTCAGCCTCCTCTTCGGCTCGATCTACCGCTGTGTAGGCAGCACAATTGATTACCCAATCGAATGGTCCTTGGGTTTGAAAATAGCGTTCGATTGAGTCGGGTTGGCTCAAATCCAGTTCCTCGATGTCGGCGAAACTCCATTGAAATGATTGATTGTTGGAGCAAATATTTTTGATTTCGGTTCCTAATTGACCATTGGCCCCTAATACTAAGATATGTGGCATCGATTCCATGGGTTAAAAGAAGTTTTTATCGGCTTCGGCAAAGCTCGGAAGCACTTTGTCTTTTGCTGAAACAATCGCCTTGTCGGGATCGACCTGCCAATCGATGTTTAGCATGGGGTCGTTAAAGGCGATACCTCGTTCGGCATCGGGACGATAGTAATTATCGCATTTGTATTGAAAAATGGCTTGTTCGCTGAGCACAGAGAATCCATGAGCAAAGCCTCGTGGAATGAGCAATTGGTATTTGCTTTGAGCATTTAGTTCGAAAGCTTGCCATTTTCCATAGGTCTCCGAATTTTGACGCAAATCGACCACCACATCGAGTATTTTTCCTGCGATTACGCGAACCAATTTGGCTTGAGCAAAGGGAGCCAGTTGATAATGCAAGCCACGAATAACTCCATAACTCGATTTGGATTCATTGTCCTGAACAAATTGATAATCTAATCCGGCTTCCTCCAATACGCGGATGCTAAAACTTTCGAAAAAATAGCCTCTATCGTCTTCGAAGATGCGTGGTTTGAGCAGAAATACGTCTTTTAAATCGGTTTCAATAATTGTCATAGTTCGAAAAAATAATACGATTGTATAAGTAGGAAAAGACGTCGTTAAAAGGATCAGACATCTTCCGCAGGTTTTAACTGAGAGGCTTAATCAAACCATCGGCTACCTTGAGGAGATACTGGCCATATTGGTTTTTACTCATGACCAATGCTTGTTCTCGTAATTGCTCGGCATTGATATAGCCTTTGCCATAAGCAATTTCCTCGATACAAGCTACTTTCAATCCTTGTCGGTGCTCAATGGTGGCTATGAAATTCGACGCTTCCAGCAGCGATTCATGCGTGCCGGTATCCAACCAAGCCATTCCTCGCCCCAACACCTTCAGGCTGATTCGATTTTCATCTAAATAGAGTGCATTGAGGTCGGTTATTTCCAATTCTCCGCGTGCACTGGGTTTTAAATTTTTTGCTTTCTCTACCACATCGTTCGAGTAAAAATATAGACCGGTAACGGCATAATTCGATTTGGGCTGCTTCGGTTTTTCTTCTAGGCTGATAACCCGACCTTCGGCGTCAAATTCAGCTACACCATAGCGTTCCGGGTCGTTAACAAAGTAGCCGAAAACGATGGCCCCGTCTTCGATTCGGGCTGCATCTTGAACGATTTTGGAAAAATTATACCCATAAAAAATATTGTCTCCTAAAATAAGACACACGGAATCGTTTCCAATAAAGGGCTCACCAATGATAAATGCCTGGGCTAGCCCGTCGGGACTCGGCTGTTCGGCATACTCCAATTGGATTCCCAGTTGCGATCCATCGCCAAGTAAGTGGCGGTACAGGGGTAAATCGTGAGGAGTAGAAATGATGAGGATTTCCCGAATACCAGCCAGCATAAGCACCGATAAGGGGTAATAAATCATTGGCTTGTCGTAAATGGGGAGGATTTGTTTAGAGATGGCTTTTGTAAGTGGGTAGAGCCGGGTGCCGGATCCACCGGCTAAAATAATTCCTTTCATAGTTCTCGATGGTTAGGGATGATTTGGGTTTTAAAATAATTAATCGTTTGCTGTAATCCTTCGTTTAAGGCAATTTCGGGTTGCCAACTGTTCAAAAGGTGTTGAGCTAATTCAATGTTCGGACGTCGGTTAACTGGATCGTCTTGAGGGAGGGCTTTGAACAGGAGCGTTGAATTGGACTGAGTAAGTTCCAGGATTTTTTTTGCCAGATCGATGATTCTGATTTCGGTGCTATTGCCGAGGTTAACCGGTCCGGTAACCGAGTCGGGAGTATTCATAAGTCGGATGAGCCCGTCAATCAGATCGTCGATGTATTGAAACGAGCGGGTTTGCTCTCCGTTGCCAAACAGCGTGAGCGGTTCCCCTTTGAGCGCCTGAAGAATGAAGTTCGAAACCACGCGTCCGTCGTCCATCGACATGCGAGGGCCATACGTATTAAATATGCGTGCAATTTTGATTCGTACCCCATTCATGTCGTGATAGTTCATGAAGAGCGTTTCGGCGCATCGTTTCCCTTCGTCGTAACTGGCGCGCGGACCAATCGGATTAACGTTTCCCCAATAGGATTCGGGTTGCGGGTGAACGGCTGGGTCGCCATAGACTTCGGAAGTAGAGGCTTGAAGAATTTTAGCTTTGGTTCGTTTTGCTAATCCCAGCATGTTGATCGATCCCAAAACCGAGGTTTTAATCGTTTTGATGGCATTGAATCGGTAATGAACCGGAGAGGCCGGACAAGCCAGATTGTAGATTTCGTCTACCTCGGCATAGTAGGGTAGGGTAATGTCGTGGCGCACAGTTTCAAACTTCCGGTAATCCTGCAAATGACGAATATTCTCCTTACTACCGGTGTAGTAGTTATCGAGCGAAATGACCTCATTCCCGTCTTTCAGGAGTTGCTCGCACAAATGTGAACCAACAAAACCGGCACCGCCTGTAACCAGAATTTTTTTACTACTCACCCTTAATTTGTTTATGCATTTATTGGTAGTATTTCGATTCGCCAAAGCTATTTAAAATGGCTGAAATAAACTATGCTTATTCACTACGCATCGTTCGTAAATTCTCTTCAAATCTTTATAATAGGCTCGGAAATCTAGCTCAAAATATCTTACATTTGAAACTTTCAAAATAGTTTCTAAATCCTTAACTCATCCATTATGAAGAATTTATTTTCTATCCTTATTTTCATGAGCTTAGTTTTAAGTCAATCGTTGCTTGTTGCTCAAGATCCCACCACTTTTACCGGAATGATCGATTACGATATGATTGTTGAAGGAGGTGAATTATCTGCTGCTGAAAGAGCTCAGGCCGAAAGCACCATTTCAATGCTCATTGGCGATGGTTACATGAAAAAGACAACCCAAAATATTATGGCTAACAGTACGGAAATTCTAATGCCCGATTCAGTCGTCATCATTTTTGATCAAATGGGACAACAATTCGCTTTTGGGCTTGGACCCGATTTTATTCAAGCCAACGATAGCGCTCAGGATGCTGCGTGGAATGAGGTTAAGGATAAAATTTCTTACGAATTTCTAAACGAAAGCAAAGAAGTAGCCGGAGTAAACTGTAAAAAAGCCGTTTATGAACTCGATGGCAATTACTACGACGTATTTTACACCGATGAATACATCTTCGACGAAAAAGTAGGCAACGATGTTAACCTACGCGGAATTAAAGGAGTAGCACTCGAATATTCCATTCCGCTGCCCGGTCAGGATGGTGCCAGCGTGAAGGTTACTGCCAAGAAATTTAAATTCAAAAAGAAAGTTTCTCCCAAAAAATTTACTGTGCCTTCCGGGATTGAAGTTCAAACAGGGGAGCAACTTCGGAAGATGATGGGAATGTAATTTATGGCGAAGTCGCAAAACAAAAAAAAATCCCCTAATTCCTCGTGGATCGCTTTTCTAAAAGATCATCGCTTTCACCTGAGTCTGGGGATTTTTTTACTCATACTAACACTTATCCTTACCTTAGCTCTGGTCTCATTCCTCTTTACCTGGAGAATCGATCAGAGCATCGAATGGTCCAATCTATTCGTCAACCGAGAAGTTCAAGCTGCTAACTGGTCGTCGAAAATTGGGGCCATTCTCGCCAATACATTAATTAATAAATGGTTCGGACTTGCGTCCTTTTCTATTCCGTTTTTAATCGGGTTAATTGGTCTCAAGTTGTTAGATATTAAACTCTTACCTCTTGGTCCTACCTTGCGGAATGTCCTTTTTATCAGTATTTGGTTCTCCATCTTTTTATCCTTTCTATTCGGCGATGCAAACGGCTACTTCGGGAGCGGTCCGGGCGGCGAACACGGACTCTTCATGGCCTCGTGGTTAAAAACCCTAATTGGTCCTGTGGGTACTTTTTTCCTCTTAATGCTCATCCTTTTTGTCTTCCTTGTATTCGCTTACCCTAGATTCTTACCTTTTTTAAAAGATAAAATCGCTGCGCTTCGAAATAAAGGACAGCAAGTAAAAGAAGCCAACACTGCTTCCTCCAACCAAGCTGGTAGTGTCCCCGCCAATTTAAACGAACCCGATCTCACTATTGAAATTCCGGAAGAAGAACTCGCTCAAGACCAAGATAAACGCCCGGAACTGAAATCCAAAAACCTTCTGGAAGATCTCGACGATTTCGAAGTTGCTAAACCGGAGGAAGAAGAAAGCTTGCCTTTACCGGAGGCTTTTACACCCGATAACAGTGATATAAATGCTGATTTCGATTCCGATGAAGATGAAGAGTTGCCGGAAGAAATGGGAGAGTACGACCCAACCCTCGATCTCTCAGATTTTGAAATGCCGGGCTTTGAAATCCTGGAAGATCATCGAAGCGATAGCTCCGAAGTAAGTAAAGATGAACTCTTGTACAACAAAAACAAGATTATCGAAACCCTTCAGAACTATAAGATCAAAATTGAAAAGATTAAAGCGACCATTGGTCCAACCATTACGCTCTATGAGATTGTGCCGGCTCCCGGTATTCGCATTGCCAAAATTAAAAATCTGGAAGACGATATCGCTATGAGCCTTGCGGCACTGGGTATTCGAATCATCGCTCCCATGCCAGGCAAAGGAACTATAGGTATCGAAGTACCGAATCAAAATCCGGAAATCGTTTCGATGCGGTCGATTCTTGCTTCATCCAAATATCAGGATACAAAATTCGACCTGCCTGTGGCACTCGGCAAGACCATTAGTAACGAAACCTTTGTGTTCGATTTAACCAAAATGCCCCACCTCCTCGTTGCAGGTGCTACCGGACAAGGGAAGTCGGTTGGGTTGAATGCCATTATCGCTTCCATCCTTTATAAAAAACATCCAAGCGAAGTGAAATTCGTGTTAGTCGATCCTAAAAAGGTGGAGCTAACCTTATACACTGCTATCGAGAAACACTACTTGGCCAAATTACCGGAATCCGACGAAGCAATTATTACCGATACGCAAAAAGTGGTTCAAACCCTGAACTCTTTGACCGTCGAAATGGATAATCGCTACAACCTGCTTAAGAAAGCGCATGTTCGAAACATCAAAGAATACAATGCAAAATTTCGCGATCGAAGACTAAATCCGGAAAAAGGGCATCGTTTCCTCCCTTACATCGTGCTGATCATCGACGAGTTTGCCGATTTAATCATGACAGCCGGAAAAGAAATTGAAATGCCCATTGCTCGGATTGCCCAATTAGCGCGTGCTATTGGTATTCATCTAATTATTGCTACTCAACGACCCTCCACGAATATCATCACCGGTGTTATTAAAGCCAATTTCCCTGCCCGTATAGCTTTCCGGGTGTCGAGTATGATCGACTCCCGAACGATTCTGGATACACCGGGTGCAAATCAACTCATCGGTCGAGGCGATTTGCTCTTTTCCACCGGAGGCGACCTCGTGCGGGTTCAATGTGCTTTCATCGATACTCCTGAACTGGAGCGTTTGGCGGAGTACATTGGCAACCAGCGAGCGTTCCCGGAACCCTACCTTTTACCCGAGTACGAAGGGGAAGGCGGAAACGAAGTGGGTGAAGTGGATTTGAGCAAACGCGATGAACTATTCGACGATGCTGCTCGTCTTATCGTGATGCATCAACAGGGTAGTACATCGCTTATTCAGCGAAAATTTAGCATCGGGTATAATCGCGCCGGACGGATCATGGATCAATTGGAAGCTGCCGGAATAGTGGGCGGATCGGAAGGTAGCAAACCTCGTCAGGTCCTCTATCAGGATGAATATTCGCTGGAACATTTTTTAAAATCCTTAAATTAATCGGAATGAAAAGCTGGATTCTCGCATTACTCGCTGTAATGCTCATGCTGCAAACACAGAGTCAAGGTTTAGAAGTGATTAAAGATCCCGAAGCCAAAGCATTAATCGATGAATTGCTAGCCAAAGCGAATTCCTGGGATGCAATCTATGCGGAGTTTTCCTTCACTTTTGAAGATGAGCAAGAGCAGGTCAAGGATAGTTACGATGGACTGGCTTGGATTAAAGGGGAACAATATAAGTTGGCTTTGATGGGGCAAACTATTTTTTGCGACGGCTCAAGTATTTATACCTTGCTCGAGGATGTGGGCGAAGTGAATATTACCACGCGCGATACCCTCGACGATTCGTTTTTAAACAATCCTCGAAAACTGTTTACCGGATACGAGGAGCATTATAAATACAAGTACTTGAAAGAATATACCAGCAATGGTAGCCAGCTGGTCGAAATTGAGCTTTACCCAAAGAATCTCGACCAAGGTTTGCTTCCGGAAAACGGACAAGGCATCGATGTGTCGAAAATTCATTTTTTAGTCGATAAAACACATTTGGAACTCCTCTCGGTGCATTATTTCGGGAAGCAGGGGACCAATTTCAAGGTTAAATTTAACCTCCTCGAGCAAAGAAAACTGGAGGATTCATTCTTCCAATTTCGAATAGAAGATTATCCTCAAGTAGAGGTGTACGACTTAAGGGATTAATTATCAGCTTTTTTTGCCGACAGTTACCACCTGCAGTTCGTCAATATCCCAATGTCGATTCGCTATTTCCATCAGTTGTCGGGAATCAATCTCGTCTATTGTCTTGATGGTTCTCTCGATATGATCAAAATCAAGGTCGTTTACCAGTAAGTTTTTAAGTTGATCCGATGCCGTAAACACTCCATCGAGGTTCCGTTGTATTCGTCCTTTCCAATAGTTCTTAACCCGAATCAACTCCGCAGTGCTAACTGCCTCGTTCTGCAGCTTCCGTAATTCCAGAAAACTTTGCTCAATAGTGTCGTTCGTAAAAGCGGTTCCTACTTCGGTACTGATACACCAATAGGTGGCGTGCTTTAAGGGTGCAAAAAAGGAGTTAATCCCATAGGTATAAGCTTTCTCTTCGCGGATATTCTTCATCAATCTACTTCCGAAATACCCACCGTAAATCAGATTCAGTAGCTGAGCTCCGGCATAATCGGGATGATTACGGTCGATGCTGATTTTGCCAATTCGCAAAGCTGTTTGAAGCGCCTCTTCCTTCTCAATATGTATGTTTTTGGACGCATCAAAAGTTGGAGTTTTGGGTAATTCCTGCATTGGGTTGCGCGAATCGGGAAACTCGGCTAAACCTTCCTCCAGCCAATCGTAAATCTGTGGTGGAATTTTCCCTGCCAAAACAATCGCAATGGGTTGTTGATGATAATTCGATTCAAAAAATTGGACCAAATCCTTGCGTTGAATCTGATCGTAATCGGCTGCTTCGGCCTGATTTCCATACGGATGATTTTTTCCAAAAAGAGCGGTTAAAAAGGCGCGTTTAGCCAGGAAGCTGACCTTGTTTTGATTGATTTGAAAGTCTTGCTTTTTCTTCTCTCGTAGAGTTTCTAGTTCATCCTCTGGGAAATGAGCATGTCGAAGCACCTCCCACAAAATGTCGAGGCTTTCTCCCATGTTCCTACTCAAACTGTACAGATTAAGCGAGGAGGAATCGTAATCGATACCGGAAAATAAATAAGAACCGAGTGAGTCAATTTTCTCAGCAAGCTCATATGAATTGAAATGAGACGTACCCTCGGTAATCAACTCACTCGTAAAGCGGCTTACCAAATTCTTAGGCTGATGGATAATGCCTCCCGGATAAATCAATTCGAGCTTTAAAACTTCTATTTGGTCGTCGGGTAGGGTGAAAACCGGTATCCCTTTCGAGGTGTTAAATCGTTGGGGAGCAGGTAAGTTGATATGTTCTATGGTTTGAAATTCAGGTGCCAGGTGTCTATTCGTTATCATGCTATTATGTCTTGTTTTAATTTCAGTTTTATTATGAGTTAATTCATTGGACTATACTTGCTTTACTCCCATTCATCGAAAAGGGATCGCATACCCCAAACCAAGCTCCAGGAAATCGGCTCGACCAAAATGAGCTTTTAATCCAAAATGAGCCAACCAATTCGGATGAAAATAATACCGCAAAGCAATCCGGTTAAAGAGCGAGGTGTCGTCGTTGTAATTTTCCACGATATAATGACCGAGCTGTAGGTTAAACATCACTTTCCCGAAAAAGATTCCATAAGAAACATGCGCTCCCAATCGCCAATAATCCGTCCATCCTTCTGTCGGAATGTCTCGATTCCTCATTAAGTCATGCAAACTACCGTCGAAAAAGCCATCGAAACCAAATCCCCATTGGTATTTAGCATTGATTCTTCGCTCCCAATTCAGGATGGTGCTGTTCGTAACGTATTTTCTTCCACCTGCTGGGTCTATTTCTTTTATCCCGCTGCCGTTAATCACACTCATTTCCCAATAAGGATCGGTTTGGATGCTTCGCTGTCTGCTGCTGCTCAATTTAACCGGGCTTTTCCCGTAAGCAAGCATTAGGTCCCAGGTTAAAAAATTCAGGCCTAAATTCGGACGTGCCCAGGAAGCATTGGAGAAATGATGAAAAGAAAGGCCGGTTCCAAGTTGTCCGTTTGGGTGAACTTGTAAGCGATACTGAAGACTGAATCGCAGGAAAATCGTGTGGTGGGAACCGCTTGCCAGGTTGTTGTAATTCTCCTGCGGATGAAAAATTTTACTCAAATACCCATAGCCGAATCTAACTTGGTAATCGATTCCATGAACAGGGTGATTCCAAATGGGAACTTTGATTAATCCACTCAGGCTGTGACCGTTTCCGAGAATACTTGCATTTCCGGTTTGTAGGAATGCGTAGCTTAACCCGATTTTAGGATTTCGGTACAAGCGATGCCAGCCCTTAGTCCAAAGTGAGCGTAACCAAGAAATTTCAAGGTTTTGAGCGGGTCTTTCCGGAAGCGATTGAATTGTTTCCCGATGAGCCCACAGAAATCCCCATCCGTAACCCACTTCGAATTGATCGAAATTAATCTTTGTAACTGGTTCCCATAGATCAGCCCTCGGGAGTTGCTCTTGACTAACTAGCGATAGCGAAGCGAGGCTCAGAAGGAGGCAAGCTCCAATACAGGCAAAGGCTCTTCGCAGGGAATAGTGTTTAGTTTTAATGAGTTGATTATAAGTTGAGTAGAGCTTATTCTTTCTCATTTTGATAATGCTCGAGGTCGGTTGGGGTAAATGCAGCCACTTCCAGTACTTTCCCTTGTTCGCATTGAATGATTTTAGACGGAAATTTTTCGATTATGGGGTAATCGTGTGTAGCTACAATGACCGCTTTTCCAGCTTTTCGAATTTCCCACAATAGGCTCAGAATTGATTCGGCTGTTTCCGGATCGAGATTGCCTGTTGGCTCATCGGCCAGGACAATTTCCGGGTTGTTCAATAAAGCGCGCGCTATCACAACCCGTTGCTGTTCTCCTCCCGAAAGTTGGTGAGGCATTTTATTCGCTTTATCGGATAGTTCTACTTTCGAGAGCATTTCCATAATGCGTGCATCCATTAGCTTTTTCTTTTTCCAGCCGGTTGCTCGAAGCACGAACAAAAGATTTTCATAAATCGAACGGTCGCTAAGCAATTGAAAATCTTGAAAAACGATTCCAATCTTCCTCCGGAGAAAGGGGATTTCTCTTTTTCGAATCGAATGGATGGAGTAGGAGGCAGCTTCAATTTCGCCGTCGAATTGCGACAATTCAGCATAAATTGCTTTCAGGAAGCTCGATTTACCGCTTCCCACTTTCCCAATCAAATAAATTAATTCCCCGGAATGGATACTCAGGTTGATGTCCGATAAAATCTTTTCCCCTCCCTGGTAAAGGTGAACGTTCTTAAACTCAATTACTTTATCACTCATGTTGAAGCTATTTTCCGCAGTTTATGGAATTGATTGGCACAAAAGTAACATTTATCGTACTTGCCTAAACCCCATCATACTATAATTCCGTAATGAACAGTTCTTTGTTAACAAGAAGTTAGCGCACTTCCTGCTCACTGAGAGTTTGTTTTTATCTTTACAACAATCATTAATGATGTGGATATGAAGTCTATTTTGCTCAAAATTAGCATAATAGCAGGTATGTTGCTGCCTGCTGTTTCGACCCTTTTTTCTCAAGAACCGATTTTAAATAACGACACCGAACGCCTCTTTTACGAAGCTTCCTCCTTCTACGAAAAAGGGATGTACGTAAATGCACGCAAAGTGTTTGAAGAGGTCGTGGATGAACTCGATAATAATCAGTCAATTATGCTGATAGATGCCCGTTACTACGTTGCCAAATGTGCGCTCTTAATGGACGAACGGGACGCGGAGTATATTTTGAAACAGTTCTCTCTTTCTTACCCAAACGATTCCCGGGTAAATGATCTCTACTTCGAAATGGGCCGATTGCAGTTTATGAAGAAAAAATACCCCAAATCCATCAATTGGTTCGAACTGGTCGATAAAACCGCACTTTCTTTCCAAGATCGGATGCATTATCACTTCGAATTGGGCTACAGTTACTTCGCCAAAGAAGAATACGAACCAGCGCGAATTGCATTCTACGAAATAAAAGACTTAGCAGGCGAGTATTATGCCACCGCCAATTATTACTACGGGCACATCGCGTATTTGACCGAAGATTATCAAACCGCTCTCAATGCTTTCGAGCGCATTGCAAGCGAACCCGATTTCTCCAACATCGTCCCTTTCTACCTCATTCAAATTTATTTCATTCAAGGCGATTACGAGAAAATCAAAACCTTGGGACCCGAACTGATGGAGAAATCTTCCGAAGCACGGGCGGTAGAGATTGTTCGCCTGATTGGTGAAGCCTATTTTCACACCCGTGAATTTGAGCAAGCAATTCCATATCTGCAAGCTTATAAAGATCACACTGAATCCTATAGTCGCGACGATATTTATCAGCTTGCTTATGCCTACTATCAAACCAAGGATTGGCAAAATGCTATCGAGAATTTTGAAAAACTCACCCGTGGTGAAAGCGAACTAACTCAAAATGCCTATTTCCACCTAGCCGATTGTTATTTGCAAATCGACGAGAAGCAAAAAGCAGGAATGGCCTTTGGTGCTGCAGCTACCATGCCCTACGATGAAGTGATAGCCGAAGAATCGCTTTTTAATCAAGCTAAATTAAGCTTCGACATGTCGTATTCTCCCTTTAATCAAACCATTCGACTATTCGATGAGTTCCTGCGGAAATACCCCAATAGTTTGTATCGCGATATGGCCTACGATTATTTGGTCAAAGTATTCATGGCCACTCGTAATTACGATGAGGCACTTACCTATCTTGAAAAAATCGAGGAGAAAAACGACCCAATCAAGACAGCTTATCAGCGTGCTGCTTATTTCCGTGCTGTCGAATACTTTATCGATAATGATTTTGATCGTGCCGTATTAACTTTCGAGAAATCCTTGCGCTACGGTCATCTCAATCCTTCGCTAAAATCGCAAGCGCATTATTGGACTGCCGAAGCACATTATCGTCTGGGCCACTATCCGGAGGCTATCGATTGGTATCAGAAATTCATGAACCTCGCATCATCGGTGAATCAACCCGAATATCCATCGGCCTTTTATAACACCGCTTATGCGTATTTTCAGCTTAAAGACTACGATCAAGCCATTCTGTGGTTTCGTCGCTTCCTGAACAGGGAATCGAAAGCAGAAGCGCTCAAGTCCGACGCGACCATTCGTTTGGCCGATTGCTACTACAAAACTCGTCAGTTCGACGAGGGTATTCGGTATTATGATTTGGCTATTAAACAAGCACCCGAAAAAGCCGATTATGCCAGTTATCAAAAAGCAATCTCCTATGGTTTGTTGCGCGAATACGACAAGAAAAACTGGGTGCTGCGCCAAATGATTGAGCAGCATACCGATTCAAAATACCGGGTAGATGCTTTGTTTCAGTTGGGACGATCGTATCAGGATTTAAACGACCTTAACCCTGCCATTGCTGCCTATCGACAATTGGCCGATGAGTTTCCCAATAGCACCTACGTTACCCAAGCTTATAATCAAATCGGGCTAATTTATTACAATCTAGATCAATCCGAAGAGGCCTTGGCAGTTTACAAATGGGTGGTGGATAGTTTTCCTCAATCGCCCGATGCGATTACCGCACTGGAAAGTATTGAGCGCATTTACCTCGAGAATAACCGCGAACAGGAATATTTTGCCTGGCGCGATGGCTTGCAAGGTGTTTCGAAACTTAGCGTTAGTGAGAAAGACTCTATCTCTTACCTCACCGCCGAAAAATTCTATATGCGTTCGCAATTTGAGCAAGCTGCTCAGGCTTTTGCTAATTACATTCGCGATTTTGCCGATGGCGCCTGGATCATCGAAGCTCACTACTACAAAGCCGATTGCCATCGTCGACTAAATCAAGATAAGCCGGCCTTTGAATCGTATGCTTTTGTTGCCTCTCGTTCCATGAATTCTTTTACCGAAGAATCTCTGGTTCAAGCAGCCCGAATCAGCATGAAGTGGGAAGATTACCCATTGGCTCTGGCCTATTATAAAAAGCTGGAAAGTATGGCCGGTAATAAAGAGTATTTGGTTGAGTCGCGCATTGCTCAAATGCAATGTCATTTTCATTTGCAGCAATGGGATGAGGCAATTTTGTCGGCCAATGTCGTGCTTATTTCCGACCTGGTTCCCGACAAAACGAAGAGCGAAGCTCATTTCATCCTAGGTAAATCCTTCCTGGCAAACAACGATTTAGTGTCTGCTATCAATGAATTCAAATACCTCGAATCCATGACTCAAAGCATTTTGGGGGCAGAGGCACGCTATCGAATCGCAGAAATTTTATTCGCTCAGAAAAAATACGACGAATGCGAGCAGGAAATTCTCGATTTTAATCAAACCAACACCCCTCATCAATTCTGGCTAGCGAAAGCAATTGTACTTCTTTCCGATGTTTACCTAGCTAAAAAAGATTATTTCCAGGCGCGCCATACACTCGAAAGTATCATCCAGTTTTATGCTGTACCTACCGATGGCATTATCGAAAGTGCCCAGGAACGTTTGCAAATCATCTTGCGAAAAGAAGAGGAAGAAACCCTCTTTAAACATGAATTGGAAAAAGCTGCAGCTAAGGATTCAGTCAGTTTGGAGTCGGATTCAGCTTCTGAATCGAACGAAGCAAACGATTCTAACGAGTTGATGGAAAATCCTGAAGAGGAAATCATCCCAGTAGTTAGAACCGACAGCCTTTCGATCGATTCCGACGCAAAGAATCTGGTTATTCCGCCAACTGAGGAGGAAATAGACCAACCAGCTGAGGAAGAAATATCTCTACCTCCTGTAGAGGAGGATACCGACGAAGTGATAGAACACGCCGTGAAACAGGACGAAACTGAGGTTAATGAGGAGGGTGCAAACGATGAATAATAAACGACGGAACAAGCAAACGATTAGAATAAATCGTTATTTAACTCAAAATCAAATTACTATGAGGATTGGATTTGCTTTTAGTGCTTTCTTGCTACTGAGCTTGGGCTGGAACTTTTCCTCTTTGGCTCAGGACGATATTGTGAATATTACCCGAACTTACGAACCGACAATTTCAGAGGCTCGCAAACCCGATTTTCGACCAACCATTCAGGATACCTTGCAGGTTCAACCCTCGTTCGACTATCGGATTGTGCCTGTTCAGTTATCGATGAGTTTCCGACCGGAGCCAATTCGGGCCGCAAAGCTTATACCCTCGCGCGAGGAATATCGATATGGCAATTTTATCCGTCTTGGCTTTGGAACGAATATTTCTCCCTTGGTCGATGTGCGTTTGTTCCATACCTATAAACGAAGCTGGAAGCTTGGGTTAGAAGCGAAACACGAATCGGCTTTCCCGAAATTCTCCCTCAACGACAAGGATTATTATCCACACTTTAACCGCTCTGAATTGAAGATGACGGGAACTCGTTTCCATCACCGCAATCAGATTCGAACCGAGATTGGATTTGTAAGCGAAGGGGCTCCTTTTTATGGATTCGATTTCGATTCGGGTATTATTCCGGCCTTCGATTCACTCAGTAATCGGCAAGTTTCCGTGTTAAATGCTGCCGCTCAATTCAAAAGCCTTAACTTATCTCGTAATTATTTCAAAATAGATTACGACTTCGATTATTATTTCCTTTTCGATAATGCTGAAACCCGAGAGCATGGAGTGAGTTTGGGCGCTATGGCTACCAAAGGACTTCGATCGTACGATTTAAATCTTCCGCTGAAATTGGAACTGTTCCATTGGACCAACCCCGATTCAACACGGACCAACGTGAATATTCGATTTAATCCTTTCGTGAGCAAAGAAAAAGATGAGTGGAAAGCTATTTTGGGACTGAATTCGGCAACGAAGCTGGATGCCAACGATGAATGGCGCTTTTTCATTTATCCCAATCTACAATTTGAATTTGCTTTAGCCGAGGAATACTTGCATTCGTATTTTGGTTTTACAGGGGAAATGAAAGATAATTTCTTCTTTTCAACCTATTCCGATAATCCCTTTGTGAGCGGATCCTATTGGTTAAAGCCAACTGAAATCAGAAAAAATATCTTCGTCGGGGTACGCGGCTTAATCACCTCTCAGCTCAAGTATCATGTGAAAGCAAGCTATTTGGAATATCGCGATTTGATGCTCTATCGTGGCGAATGGAATACCATGAACACCTATCAGTTCCAACCCTTATACACCAATGCCGACCGCTTTAATGGATTGCTCGAAGTTACCTACTCTTTTAAAAACGATCTGCAAGTGGGCTTGGTGCTGAACTACGATCAATACTTTTCCTTTTCACAGCCACAAGAGTTTCCTAATAGTGCCATTGAATCGCCTTATTTTATTCCGAATTGGAACGGAAACTTATTTGCCCGATACGATTACAATCAGTACCTAAGTTTTTCGACCGATTTTACCTTCCTGTCGAATCGAACTGCGCTGAATCTTTCCACCTATGATCCACTCGGTATGCCGATCCTTCCAATCTTTATGGAAGAGAATTTAGGTGAGGTTTATCAATGGAATCTCGGAGTTGATTATAAATACAACTCCAAGGTTACTGCCTTCCTGAAGCTAGAAAATTTGCTCGGGCAGAAATATTGGATTTACGATAATTATCCTTCGCAAGGTTTTCGAGCCAGGATCGGGGTGAGCTATTTCTTCTGAAATTGAAATTAGACCCTTGAAAAAGCGAAATTCGATTCAGTTCGGGTTTCGCTTTTTTAATGGTTTGAAGTCGAATTGAGAGCCTATTATTGATTAGTGTAAGTTTTTTACCTTCATTTGAATAAAGTTGAATTAGTTTTTTACTTTTAAAGGCCGATTTATAGTCATTCTGCCGTTCTACTTCGAAATAACTTACCTGCTATGAAAATTTTTAAGCTGATTCTGCTCGCTATTGGTGTGATAGTGGCATTGATTTTTCTGCTGGCTGCTTTTGTCCCACGAGAAATGAGTGTAACCCGAAGCAAATTGATTGTAGTGCCATACGATATAGTGTATCAAAATTGCGTAAGTCTGGAGGCTCACAATGTGTGGTCTCCGTGGAACGAACGTGATCCTAACATTGAAATTCGTTTCGAAGGGGTCGATGGACAGGTTGGTTCACGCTATCATTGGAAAGGCAACAAGGATGTAGGGGAGGGGTATGAAGAACTTACCGCCATTTCGGATCAGCTTATCGAGACTAAGCTTCAATTCGTTGAGCCGTGGGAATCAGAAGCTACCACTTCGCTCAAATTGGAGCCAACAGCCGAAGGTATCTTGGTCCATTGGTCTTTTTACAGCGAGAGTGCTTATCCGATGAACATCATGAATCTTTTAGTCGAATCGCAATTGGCTCCCGATTTTGAATATGGTTTGAATAAGCTGCACGACTTGTGCATTCAACAAGAAGCTGCCACCCTGGAATAAAGCTTCCAAATCCTTATTATTTTCAATACTTTTGACCTTCACTCTAATGCTCAAGTCATTTTATGAAGGTCTTTAAGTTTGGTGGAGCTTCCTTGCGCGAGGCCCAATCCTTTCATAATCTTTTTTCTATTGTAAGTGCCGAAAGCGGTCGTTTGATAATTGTAGTTTCTGCTATTGGAAAAACGACCAATCTATTGGAGTCCATCCTAAAAGCTTATTTAAATCAATCGCAAGAGCTTAACCAACTGGTGAGGGTATTGCGGAAACAGCATTTCGATTTGGCCGAAGCCCTCTTTCCGGCCAATCATCCGGTATTTACAGCATTGTCTGATTTATTAGCCCGTTTGGAGGAAGATCTGCAGCAACCCTCCGGAACCCAATACGATTACGAATACGATCGCCTAGTTAGCTATGGAGAACTACTATCGAGCATCATAGCCGTTCAGTTTTTAAGTTGGAAAGGGCTTTCCGTTGCATGGCTCGATGTACGCGAACTAATCGTGTCGGATGAAATGCACCGCGATTCTACTGTCCGTTGGACGGAAACCGAAGCCAATCGACCCAAAATAGACGACCTTTCAGCGCAAATAATCCTGACGCAAGGATTCATAGCCGCCTCTCCTTCAGGAGCAACCACCACTCTTGGTCGTGAAGGATCCGACTATTCAGCAGCCATCATCGCTTCGCTAGTTCAAGCCGAATCCATGACCGTTTGGAAGGATGTTGCCGGAATTTTTACCGGAGATCCGGCTCGTTATCCTGCCGCCGATTTGATCCCGGACTTGAGTTATTCCGAAGCAATGGAATTAAGTTATTATGGGGCAAAAGTGATTCATCCTAAGACGATTAAGCCGCTTCAAAATAAGAAGATTCCGCTTTATGTGAAATCTTTCCTTCAAGCATCGAATCCCGGAACATGCATTCATTCCAAATCGGAGCTCGAAGTGCTTCCCCCCATCGTAATCCATAAAGAAAATCAAGTATTGCTCTCGATTGTTCCGCACGACTACAGCTTTATTCGGGAAAAACACCTGAGCACTATTTTTGGAATTTTTGCCGATAAACGGGTTACCATCAATGTATCTGAGAACGCTGCCTTGAGTTTTTCGGTTTGTGTCGATAACGATAGCCATCGGATTCCGCACCTCCTGGAAGCCTTGAAAAAAGATTATAGCGTAAGGTTTAACACGGATTGTGAACTGCTTACCATACGTCATTATTCCGCCGATACCGATGGATTGAACGAATTCATCAAAGGAAAGAAAATATTACTCGAGCAGCGCAATCGGACAACGGTGCGTTGGGTACTGAAACAAGGTGAAAAGGCATGAGTATCAACGACGAATATCGAACTTTGGAGAAGCTATCGACTGGTATTTATAAAGAAAAGGGCAGTAAATTCCTGGCATTTGCCTATCCGGTTTATTCCGAAGATGAAATTAAACAGATCCTAGACAACCTGCGAAAAGAGTATTACGATGCCCGTCATCACTGTTATGCCTGGCGATTGGGTCCGGAAGGTGAACCGTATCGAATCAACGACGATGGGGAACCTGGAGGTACAGCAGGTAAACCCATTCATGGTCAATTGCTTTCGCACAATCTTTCCAATATTTTAATCGTAGTGATTCGCTACTTTGGAGGAGTCAAATTAGGGGTGAGTGGATTAATTCATGCATATAGGACAGCCGCCTCGGATGCCATTGAACAAGGTCGAATCCTTTCCAAAACGGTTAACGAAGTGTACCAGATTCAGTTCGACTATTTAGCCATGAACGAGGTGATGAAAGTAATTAAAGACCATAATTTGCAGGTTTCCAATCAGCAATTCGACTTAGCTTGCCGGTTGGAATTGTCGCATCGGCATTCGGAGATTGAATTCATCCTGAGCTTATTTGAAAAAATTGAATCGGTCCGATGGGAATTTTTGCGCAAAGAGTAAAGTTTACCTGTTGCGAAGCATTCAAAGTGCCTCGCTCTCATCGACGAAACTTCGGAATAATCGACTATTTTGCAACTTTTTACATTTTAGTCATATTCCTTCGAATGAAACTGTATCAACCCCAATAATTTTTTACCCTTTTTTACCTATGAAGACATACCGAATCATTACCCTCAACGAGTTTATTATTGAACGACAGTCGGAATTTCCTTATGCAAAAGGAGAATTAACCCGGCTATTACATCACGTAGGAATTGCCGCTAAAATCGTGCATAAGAAAGTGAATAAAGCTGGACTAGTCGATATTTTAGGCGAAGTAGGAGCAACCAATGTGCAAGGCGAAAGCCAAAAGAAACTGGATGTGTTTGCCGATGAGCAATTTATTTCGGCCATGCGCGCTAGCAGCGAATGTTGCGGAATTGCTTCCGAAGAAAACGAGGGCACCATTTATTTCGACGATAGTTTGTCGAAAGATGGAAATTATATTTTCTGTATGGATCCGCTCGATGGTTCTTCGAATATTGATGTGAATGTTTCAATTGGTACCATCTTTTCTATTTATCGTAGGGTTTCTCCTCGAGGAACGAAACCTCGATTGGAAGATTTTCTTCAACCGGGAGTACAGCAAGTGGCCGCCGGATACGTCATTTACGGTTCATCCACCATGTTGGTTTACACCACCGGAAAAGGAGTAAATGGTTTTACACTCGATACGTCTATTGGTGAATTCTGTCTATCGCACGAGCAAATTACTACTCCCAAACAAGGGCAGCTGTATTCGATTAACGAAGGGAATTATGTTCATTTCCCTATGGGAGTGAAAAAATACATTAAGTATTGTCAGGAAAAGGACGATGCTAGTAATCGTCCCTATTCATCGCGCTACATTGGTTCTTTGGTGGCCGATTTTCACCGGAATTTAATGAAGGGCGGAATTTTTATGTATCCTCAAACCGCTGCTTCTCCGCAAGGGAAATTGCGTTTGGTGTATGAGTGTAATCCGATTGCTTACTTGGCCGAACAAGCCGGCGGAAAAGCCACCGACGGTAAGCAACGCATTTTAGAAATCGTACCCAAACACCTTCATGAGCGCTCTCCATTCTATGTCGGGTCAACGAATATGGTTGAAAAGGTCGAGGAGTTTATCGAACAGAACCCCGACAATTTATAGGGAAAAAGCTCAAACCAATTGGTTTGAGCTTTTTTTTAGAACCGAATGCCAGCCCGGAGGGTAAGCCCATTTTTGTATTCAGTGAATTGGCTGGTCCCGCTTGCAACCCCAATCCAAGATAATGGCAGGTTCTCCAGGTAGATGGTTACCCGGTTTTGATTGATTTCATAACCCAATTGCAGGAAGAATTCCCGTTGAAACAGATTTTTCTCGACCCCAACAGATAAGCCTAGCAAAAAACCGCCTTCTTCCCGAAAGGTTCTATTGTATAGGTGATTACTCCCGGCATAATCGCGGTAGAAATTCTGGTAATTAAACAACCAGCCACCATCGGCCTGTAAAAATACTCGCTGTTTTCCGAGTTGCCTCTGAAATCGCAAGCTACCGTAAGCAGGTATCAGAAATACATTCCGGTACTCGAGTCGGGTATAGAAATACTCCTCGAAAAAACTTCCATTCAATCCGGTGCTTAATCCTGCCTCGAGCCATGGAAATAGTCGATACGAAACGCCAAACTCCATTCCCATTATCGGATTATGATAGGGGTTTATACGGTGAAATTGAAGTGCCGGAGCCGACTCCTTAATCTGAAGGGATTGAAATTGAGCCGACTCCATCGATACCTTACTCAGTAAATTGAAATGCCATTCCCAGGGGCTTTTTTGGGGTGTAATTTGAATGTTCTCCTGGCTGTTGCTCGTTAGCGGCAGTGAAAACAGAATGGCTAGCAAAAGTAGGGTATTAAGGGCTTTCCCCAGTAAATGAGTTGTCATGATATGTCTCTCCAGTTAAATGTTTGAATGGGCTGATCGTTTAGATAGTGTTTAAGCCGGGCGTGATGGGTTGCCGAGAGGTTCGGGTCGTGGTTTAGGATTTTTTCCGCAAAGCCTCTGGCGTACTCCACCAATTGGCCGTCTTGTCGGAGATTGGCAATTTTTAAGTCGAAGGCTAAACCGCTTTGTTGGGTTCCGTCCATATCGCCCGGACCACGTAATTTTAAATCCTGTTCGGCTATTTCGAAACCATCGTTGCTATCGACCATGATTTGTAACCTTTTGCGTCCTTCGTCGGATAAAGCATACGAGCTTACCAACAAGCAATAACTTTGTTCTCCGCCTCGTCCTACTCTGCCTCGAAGCTGATGGAGTTGCGACAAGCCAAATCGTTCGGCACTTTCGATAATCATCACAGTCGCATTGGGAACATCGACCCCAACTTCAATCACGGTCGTGGCGAGTAAGATCTGTGTTTCGCCTCGCTTAAAACGCTGCATTTCAAACTCTTTATCTTCAGCTTTCATTCTGCCATGAACTACGCTAACCTGATAATTGGGCGGAGGGAAATCGCGCAAAATGCTTTGGAAACCATCCTCCAAGTCTTTGTAATCCATCTTCTCCGACTCCTTGATGAGGGGATAAACGATGTAAATCTGCCGGCCTGCCTGAATCTGCTTTCGCATGAAACCTATGAGCTCCAGTCGTTTCGAATCGTAAATATGGCGGGTAATGATGGGTTTGCGTCCGGGTGGTAACTCATCGATTACCGATACATCGAGATCGCCGTAAAAGGTCATGTGCAGGGTGCGGGGAATGGGCGTTGCAGTCATCACTAAGACATGGGGGAAGAGGTTACTTTTGGTCCACAAGCGGGCGCGCTGAGCTACGCCAAATCGATGCTGCTCGTCGATGATGACCAGACCTAATTTTTTGAAATTCACGGTTTCTTCCAACAAGGCATGGGTTCCAACAATAATTGGCAGACTCCCTTCTTCGAGTCCGCTCAAAATTGGAACTCGGTCTTTCTTTTTCGTGGAACCGGTTAGGAGTTCAATTTGAACGGGCAATTCACCCAGAAATTTCTTGAGTGAATGATAATGTTGGGTTGCTAGAATCTCGGTAGGCGCCATCAGGCAAGTTTGATAATCGTTGTCGATGGCCAACAACATGCACATGAGTGCAACCATGGTTTTGCCGCTTCCAACATCGCCTTGTAACAGTCGATTCATTTGTTTGCCGCTTTTTAAGTCGGCACGAATCTCTTTGATTACTCGCTTTTGCGCTCCGGTAAGGGAGAAGGGTAGGTGTTCCTGATAAAACTGCAGAAAGAGTTTGCCTACTTTTTCCAATGGAATGCCTATGTTTTCCTGTGTCCTTAAATTTTTACGATGCAATAACTGAAGTTGAAGTAGAAATAATTCCTCAAACTTGAGTCGAAACCGAGCTTTTTCCAACTGCTGAGCGCTTTCGGGGAAGTGGATCGCAAGCAAAGCATCGTTTAAAGGCATCAGTTTTAGTTTTCGAATCATGTAATCGGGTAAGGATTCCGGAATTTGACCATAAATTTCATCGAGCATTTGCTTCTGTAGCTTCAAGATGGCTTTTGAATTCAAATACTCGATTTTCATCTTTTCCGAAGTGAGATACATCGGTTGTAAATTGACCGTAACTGGACCTTGGCTTGGGCGATAGACTTCTAACTCCGGATGCACAAAGTTCCAATCGTTTTGGTAGCGCGAGGGCTTACCAAACAAGACGTATTCAACACCGGGTTTTATGTTTTGGAGAATATACTTGATTCCTTTAAACCACACTACATCAATTTGTTGGCTACCATCGGTAAATACACCGACAAGGCGCTGGTTGCGAGCTTTCCCAACAGTCGAGAAGGTTTTAAAACTTCCTCGGATTTGCAGGTAATGCGTATCGGAAACTAGTTCTGAAAGTTGATAGAATCGAGAACGATCGATATGTCGGTAGGGAAAATAATAGAGTAAGTCGCGATATTTAAAAACCCCCAGCTCTTTGGCCAGTACTTCCGCCTTTCGGGGCCCCACACCTGGAAGGTATTGAATATCTTTATTCAGAATCAATTAGCTAAAATTTATGTGTTGAGAAATAGGATTTGAAAGATAGAAAATCTTTGTCGCTTTGGTTTGCTTCGTTTACTTTAGATACGCTGGAAAATGGAGTTTTTACAATGCCTTGTCTTAGTGTAAATTGCCTTTTTATTAGTGTATTGGTTTATTTTTTAGGTTAATAGCTGTTGGGTTGAGGTAAAGGTAAACCGGTTCGTCTGGATAATTTGAAAATCAAACAGCGAAAAATACGCGACCATTTAACCCAAGCAAATGGGTTTTCTCGATGGCAATGCTCGTAATTATTTCCATCGGAAAACTGGATTTCAATTGAATTAAACACGATGCGGATACGATTTACCTGGTTGTTGCTGATAAGTCTTTCTGTTCTGGTTCAAGCGCAGAATTCGGTAATCCTGGAGGGTGATTTAAATACTACCGGAATTTATCGATTCGGAGATGAACCGTCGGGTTTGCTCGGAGGTCGATATTTGCCGGGTTTGAAGGTGAATATTCCTACTTCCGACAACCATCAATTCGAATTTGAAGTAAGTGGAAATCTGAGCTATGCTCACTTTTTTCAGGACGCAACGGAATCACCTCCGGCTAACTATTCCCTTCAGCCTTATCGAGCCTTATTGGCCTATTCCGGTAAAAACTGGGAAATTCGAACCGGCCTGCAAACCATAAGTTTTGGTTCCGCGGTTCTGCTACGTCCGCTCATGTGGTTCGAAACCCTCGATCCGCGCGATCCAATGCGACTAGCTGAAGGAGTTTGGGGCGGTTTAGGTCGATACTATTTTTCGAATAACATCAACCTATGGGCTTGGGTACTCTATGGTAATCGATCGCTGAAAGGCTGGGAGCAAGTAACAAGCGATTACAAGATTCCTGAATGGGGAGGAAGAGTGCAGATACCACTGCCTTTGGGAGAAGCTGCTCTTGCTTATCACAATCGAAGCTTACTTCCCGCTGAGGGAGTACTTGCAAATCAGACCAAAGAGCATCGCGTAGGTTTTGATGCAAAAGTAGATGCTTTGCTTGGGCTTTGGGTCGAGTATTCCGGGTCAGCTGTGCCTCAGGCTAGTTGGATGAACAAGCATTGGATGAATCTTGGTGCCGATTATACTTTCCCCTTTGGAAATGGATTAGGATTGATGATGGAACAATTATCGCTCAATTACCGAAGAACTCCAGAAACTCCATCGGAATGGTCTAGTTTCAGTCTCTTGAGCCTTCAGTATAAAATCAACTGGTTCGCACAGATTCAATCCATGGTTTATTATGACTGGACCTTGCAAAACTGGTATCAGTTCTGGAATTTTTCGTATCAGTATAAAAGTACCAACTGGTTTTTATTGCTTTACTTTAATCCGGATGTGCCTTTTGTGCCCGGAAATCGTCCCGACGAGGTCTCATTTGCCGGAAATGGGATTCAGTTGATGATGATTTACAAACACCGCAGTCAAACAGATTTCAAGAATAGGCGGCTGAAAGAGCTCATTCCTTTTTTACTTTAAAATGTACTTGTTATGCCAGAAACCATCATTCAAGTTGATAACCTGATTAAAAAATTCCCTGTGGGGAAAGGATTCTTTACCGCTTTGGACACTATCAGTTTAAGGATAGAGTCGGGTGAATTTGCCGGTTTAATTGGTCCCAGTGGTTCGGGGAAAACCACCCTGCTTAATATCCTCGGATCGCTCGATTCACCCAGCTCCGGCGAAGCGCTGGTATTGAACAAGTCGATTGGCAAACTGGGGGCTAAAGAGGCAGCTGATTTGCGCAAAGAAGCCATCGGGTTTATTTTTCAAACCTACAATCTACTTCCGGTACATACTGTATATGAGAATGTTGAGTTTCCGCTACTGCTACTTAAACGGACAAAAAAGGAACGAAACTTACAAGTAGAGGAAGCCTTAGAGTGGGTTGGGCTTCAATCAAAACGCGATTCACGTCCCAGTGAGTTGTCGGGTGGTGAAAGTCAGCGGGTTGCCATTGCACGAGCTATGGTAAAACGTCCGAAATTGGTCCTGGCCGATGAGCCTACGGCGAATCTCGATGCCAAAAACTCTTTCCATGTGCTCGATACCATGAAAGAACTGAACGAACGCCTAGGTGTCACTTTTTTGTTTGCCACGCACGACGATAAAGTGATTCAATACCTGCGTCGCATCATTGAATTAAACGATGGGCAGATTGCCAGGGATTATACGCCCGAAAAACGCCAACAATCATGAAATTAGCCATATACATCGCTTTCAAAAATTTGTTGGGAGCAGGGTTGCGAACCTGGATTAACGTGCTGGTGCTTTCATTCTCCTTCGTTGCCATCATTTGGATAAAAGGAATCATGTTAGGCTGGGACCATCAGGCTAAATCGCAACTCATCGAGTGGGAGATTGGCCACGGTCAATATTGGCACACCAATTACGATCCGAACGATTCATTCACCTGGGACGATTCTCATGCCAGTCCTTCCGATACCTTACTCAACGCTATTAAGGAAGGTCGATATGCAGCCATCCTGGTCGCACAGGGGGTGATTTACCCCGAAGGACGCATGGTCCCGGTTTGCTTAAAGGGGATTAACACCACACAACAGGTTCTAAAAATACCCACCTCCTTTCTCAGTCAGGAGGAGAATAGTAAGAGCAGCGCTATTCCGGTAATGATGGGAGCCTACATGGCTAATTCTTGTCAACTAAAAGAAGGCGACCAATTCCTCGTACGATGGAGAGATAAGGATGGGGTGTTCGATGCCCGCGAAATGGAATTGGTAAAAGTGTTCGCTACGCCCGTTCCAACGGTCGATGCCGGCCAGATTTGGCTCGATTGCTCAACGCTGCAGAATATGATGGGGCTCAACAACGAAATTACTCTGCTAAGCTTACCCTCAAACGAGTCGAACGAACTACTTTTCTCCAACGAATTTCAGTTCAAGTCGAAAGAATTTCTCTTGTCCGATATTGAGAAAATGGTTCAAATGAAGTCGAAAGGGCAATCGGTGTTCTATCTCGTTTTGCTGGTTTTGGCAATGTTGGCGATTTTTGATACCCAAGTTCTTTCTGTTTTTAAACGTCGCAGGGAAATAGGAACCTACATTGCCCTCGGCTATACCCGAAGCGAAGTGGTTCGATTATTTACCATAGAAGGAGGCGTTTATGCCTTGTTAGCCTCAGCATTGGCTCTGCTGTATGGTTATCCTTTTCTTCTGTGGCAATATCGAAATGGATTCAAAATGCCGGTCGATGTAGCTGAATTTGGCATAGCGGGTAGTAATCATATCTATCCTCTTTTTTCATTGGCTTTAATACTCGGGACTTTTTTGCTGATCGCTTTTACGACGCTCCTGGTGAGTTATTTGCCGGCGCGAAAAATTGCGGCATTAAATCCTGCAGAAACATTAAAGGGGAGGTTGTCATGATTAGGTTCATTCTGAGAGGTTTACTGCGCGATAGAAGTCGCAGCACCATTCCTTTGTTAGTCGTTGCGGTAGGGGTGAGCCTAAGTGTCTTTATGCATGCTTATGTGACTGGAATTATGGGCGATATGGTCCGCCAATCGGCTCATTACTCCGAAGGGCATGTCAAAGTGCTTACTCGCCCTTATGCTGAAATGGCCCATTTGAATCCAATCGATTTGTCTATTTTAAATGCATCGGAACTTGAAGAAGTCCTCGTTCATCAGTACCCTGAAATGGATTGGGTTCATCGCATCAACTTCAGTGCTTTGGTCGATGTGCCCGATAGTTTGGGCGAAACGAAAGAACAGGGACCTGCCTTTGTGATGGGGCTGGATTTACTTTCCGATAAATCGACCGAAATTAAACGGCTGCATCTTACAGAGGCCCTGGTTCGGGGTCGCTTGCCGCAACATGCTGGGGAAGTGTTACTGTCGGAACAATTTGCTAAAAAACTGTCAGTAGAGGTCGGTGAGGAGTTTACCCTGATTGCTGCCACAGTTTACGGCAATATGGCCTATGTCAATTTCACGATGTCGGGGACGATTCACCATGGTTCTCCTGCCTTCGACCGGGGAAGTATGCTGATCGACCTGTCCGATGCTCGAGATTTCTTAGCCATGGAGCAGGGCAGTGCGCAAATTTTGGGATTTTTTGCCGATGGATTTTACAATGATGACACTGCACTGGAAATGAAAAATTCCTTTAATACGCTAGAGCACGGTGAGGCGGAGGATGAATATGCTCCCATTATGTTGTGTCTTGCCGACAATCCTACCATGGCCCTGTATCTTGGATTAGGTTCCCAAATGGGAATGTGGATAAGCTTGGTTTTTTTGCTTACCATGTCGTTGGTACTCTGGAATGCCGGATTGCTTGGTGGTTTGCGTCGCTATCAGGAATTTGGAATAAGACTAGCCATAGGAGAGGAAAAAAGCCATGTATATCGTTCTCTATTATGGGAATCCCTTGCTGTGGGTACTATTGGAAGTGCTGTTGGCACTGCAATAGGGCTCTTTTTTGCCTATCTACTTCAGCATTATGGTTTGAATATCGAGGCTTTCTCCGAAAATGCAAGCCAGTCGGTTATGATGCCCGGAATCATTCGTGCTCGTATTACTCCTGTCGATTTCTATATCGGGTTTGTCCCTGGTCTTGTTTCGACTCTAATTGGCGCGGGATTGGCCGGAATAGGGGTCTATCGAAGAGAAACGGCGCGTTTGATGAATGAACTGTAATCCACAAAATGAAATGATGATGACTCGATTGTTTGTATCCTTTATTGGGAAGAATTTGCTGTTTATAATTGGATTCTTCGCGATTACCAACCTAATAAATGCTCAAATTACTCCAGCTGAAGTCTTGGAGCGGGTGGACGCTAATTTATCGGCCAATACGCGGGTCTTTGTATCTGAAATGACGATTCATGGAAAACGATTTTCGCAGACCCTTCAATCGAAGACTTACTCGGCCGGGAATTCAAAAGCTTTTACCGAATACTTGAGCCCCGCCAGAGAAGCGGGAACGAAGTTGCTCATGCTGGATGATAAATTGTGGATTTACACCCCATCCTCCGACCGAACCATTCAACTATCCGGACACATGCTCAAGCAGTCGGTGATGGGATCCGATTTAAGCTATGAAGATTTGATGTCCGATACCAAGTTGACCGAAGAATATGAAGTGGTGAGCATGCTTTCGGAAATTTATCAAGACCGAAAATCTTATTTGATGGAGCTTGTTGCGCGAACCGAGTCTCAATCCTATGCTCGTCGGAAAATGTGGATCGATGCGGAGTATTTTGTTCCGCTTAAAGAAGAACTCTATGCGAAGAGCGGCCAACTGCTGAAACAAGCAAGCATGAGTGACTTAAAACAAATTCAAGGTCGTTGGTTTCCAACTCAAATGGTGTATCGCGATATGCTGAAGAATGGAAAAGGGACTGAATTTCGCATCCTATCGATGGAATTTAATCAAGCGATTCCGGAGCATTTATTTTCAAAAGCTGTATTGCGTTAAGGCTATTTCTGCTGAAGGAATTTTAAATTAGCCGGTCAAATTCTGGAGGCTAAATGTTATTCAATTCCTTCCCTTTTCTGATCTTCCTGCCCTTAGTGGTGATGCTGTATTACTTCATTACCCCTAAGTTTCGCTATATACTCTTATTGCTGGCAAGCTATTATTTCTATGCCTCATGGAATGTTCATTATCTCTGGCTGATTCTGTTTACCACTGCAGTCGATTATGGTATTGGAATCGGCCTGGAAAAGGCCGAACACCCTCTCCAACGGAAATTA
Source organism: uncultured Bacteroidota bacterium (assembly GCA_937954085.1). GTDB lineage: Bacteria > Bacteroidota > Bacteroidia > Bacteroidales > M50B96 > M50B96. Next base: position 1,442 of record CALGAK010000110.1, on the reverse strand, counting down.
CTCCTATGGACCGCTCTTGTTTCGAATTTAGGCCTGTTGTTCTTCTTCAAATATTACCATTTCGCAACCGATACCATTCAATCCATTGGGGAACCTTTTAACCTGTTTCAGCAATTACCCGAGTTAAAGGTTTTGTTGCCGGTGGGAATTTCCTTTTATACTTTTCAGGCGTTAAGCTATGTAGTGGAAGTGTATTGGCGCAAGGAACAAGCGGAGCGGCATCCAGGCTATTTTGCCTTGTATATTGTTTACTTCCCGCAATTAGTAGCAGGACCTATTGAACGCTATGCTCGACTAGCACCCCAATTAAAAGCAAATCACGGTTTTAACTACGATAACATTCGTCAAGGGCTGCAATTGGTGCTCTTTGGTTTGTTCGTTAAAATGGTCGTGGCTGATAATCTTGCTCCATTTGCCGATTCCATCTTTTCAAATCCAGCCGACTATCATTCCGCCTCAATCTTTACCGGAATACTCTTCTACTCCTTTCAGATTTATGCCGATTTCTACGGATACTCTACTATCGCTGTAGGAGCTGCGCTCATGATGGGCGTGAAAATTATGGATAACTTCAAAACACCTTACCTGTCGCGAAGCATCGCGGAATTCTGGAAACGGTGGCATATTTCGCTATCAACCTGGTTTCGCGATTATGTTTTCATCCCAATGGGCGGAAGTCGGGTAAATCGAAGCAGACTGTTCTGGAATATCTTAGTGGTTTTTGGAGTTAGCGGTCTGTGGCATGGCGCTAATTGGACTTTTGTGGTTTGGGGACTCATCCATGCGCTGTTATATTTTATCGAATCCCGAATCGTTTCAACAAAAGGAAAATCGTTCGAGGTGAGCCGCTGGTCAATCAGCGCGATGCTGCAGGTTATCCATAATTTTATGTGGGTGAGTCTGGCATGGGTGTTTTTTCGTAGTTCCGGCTTCGGTCAAGCAATAGAGGTATTTCAGGCCTTTGGAAATTTCGATATGGGCAAACAGTTCTTGTCAGTGCCCCTCTTCGTGTGGGGGATACTATTGGTTTTTATTCTTAGCGATTGGCTTTTATATCGTCAGCGAATCGACGAGTGGTTGAGTAAACAAGGAATCCTAACTCGTTGGTTCAGTTATGCTTTCATGCTTTATGGAATCATGGCCCTTTCCGGAGTTGAACATGTGCCATTTATCTATTTTCAATTCTAAATCAGAGAAATAGAATTAAGATTTAAGATTCAAAATTCAAGCAAGTGGAGTCAGACTGCTAGCATGGCAGGATTAAGAACCGCTTCCCAGGATTTTTATTCATTGGGATTGATTTCTGTAGCGTAGGGGAAGTTTCGATTTATCGGAATTGAATCTTGAATTCAAAATTTTGAATTCAGAATCACAACGAAAGTCCCGCTTCATTGGGATTGATTTCTGTAGCGTAGGGGAAGTTTCGATTTACCGGAATTGAA
>CALGAK010000109.1 GCA_937954085.1 uncultured Bacteroidota bacterium | reverse complement strand
ACCCTTTAAAAGCTTATTCATCCAAATTCAAACTATCCAACGGACTAATTATTCGGGTTAGCTTGTCGGAGCGTAAATGGGTGTAAATAGTAGTGGTTTTGATGCTGCTGTGGCCTAATAATGCCTGAATGTAACGAATTTCGGTGCCGCTCTCTAATAAGTGGGTCGCAAAACTGTGCCTCAGGGTATGAACGGTGGCTGAATCTGCTAGTTATATGAATGGTGTTGAGCACCGTAGTTCAACAAGTTCTGATGGCAAAACCAGAATAATAGAAACAGCTCAGGATTTGATCCAACTGGCTTTCCCGAAATTACAACTGTTGGGTTCAACCAATTTTGATGAAACCCAATTGCGTATCATCATGAATAACACCTCCGTTGATTTATTTGGAGGAGACGATAGTACCATTTCATCAGCTGAACGAGAGGTGCTCAATTTCATAGAGAGGCGCAAAAAGCAGCACGATAGAACAAATTTATCAGACTTACGTGAGCATTATGGCAAAAAGCCATACGGTTGGACACAGATGGCTGTTTGGTGCATAACAGGAAGATTATTTAGACGAGGTAAAATTGAAGGTAGACAAGACACCAATTCATTAGACGATTCACAATTTTACGAGGCTTTATCAAACAATAGGTATCATTTAAATACGATGGTATCTCCTCAAATGGAGTTTGATAAGAGTCAGATAAATCTATTGAAACAAATCCATTCCGATGCCTTCAATGAATCCAATCCAATCAATGAATCCAAAGAGATTGTGGGATTATTTATCATTGGCTTTAGATGTTAAGTTTTGTTCATTAATCTTCAACATATTCATACATAGTTTTCCAAATCTGGAAGGAAGCCGTCGGACTTTTTGACCTGATCAATCACCTGCACGAGTAGTGTTCTTTGATTATTCGACCAACAAATCTCCAATGAAATGGGGACAGACTCTGGATGATGAAGTAATGGCTACTGCAATCCTGGATAGGATTTTATTCCATTGTGAGGTAGTCAAATTATACGGGTCAGGAAACCGATGGACCATCGAAAAACCTTCTTGGATAAAAATGAAAACTAAAATGTGATAGAACTAAAATGATGAAAAGTTATGCACTCAAATTTTCATTTTTTCTGCAGTGCAAATTTGTTAATCGTACCTGCCTTGCTCCCAAAATTATTTGGATGAAATTATAGTTAATAATCATTTAGAATTATCATCTGCTATGAGCAAATAAAGAATCTTTGAGAGGTAAGCTATGCTTGACCTCAAAGAATATATGGCTAAATGCTTACATATTGAGCATCACGAAACCAGTTTCAGGTTCATAAGCTAGACAGGCTTTGTAAGATGTTTTAGTATCAAACCAGTTGAATTGAACGTAAATATAATTGCCAGATTTGCTCTCTGCTAGTTTTAGAAAATTCTTCCTCCAGAATTTGCCTTCTACAAATTGTGAGAACATGGTATCGTAATCTCCCATTACGGTAATATTCAAATACCCTTTTTTGTGCTTGTTTTCTTCCCATAGCTTAATAAGGTCATGCTCATGGTTAACTATAAAATCCATCTGCCCATTTACATATTTTGGAACCGTTGGTTCTACTAGTTCAGGCAGGGAACCCTCACCGTTGCAACTGTGACATAATTCTACAAATTTTTCAATTGGGAATGATCCATCCCATTTAACCCATTCATCGCCGACCATCATTTCAATACTTTCAAAATATTCAATGGAAATAGGCTTAAATGAACACCCCCATAAATCAGTTGGGCTACCTATTTCACGGGAGGCTTTATCAAAAGCGGTGTAAAAATTCTCAGAAATACCTCCGACATACTTATACTTCGCCCATGTTGTTACAGGTAGCGATTCTTTAATTTTAATTCTCGAAAGACCCAAAATTGATCTCATCTCAGAAAAATTTAGTCTTCGGTCTTTTTTTCCAAAGATTTTATTTATCCACTCACTCTCAGCTTCAAGAGGGCTGATTAACTCATTTGCATTGCACGCATTATCCCAATCTGTGCTTTGTGTTAACCAAACTGCTGGTTTTTCTTTTTTCTCATCGGAGATTAAAGTTGTACGAATTAGACCTTCATTGACGATGCTTGGCAGATGCAAGCCCTTAGTTAAATGATAGTAGCTCATAGTTTTAATTTTTTAATTAAACATTGATTTCGAAACAAACACGACATTATCATTGAGCCACTCCAAAGAAGAGTGTTTTATGAATTGCTTAGGATATGTCTGTGTTGTTTTCATGCTGCTAAATTACAGCAGCAAGCAGTTGTAGATTGAGTACTATATTTTGTTGTACGGGTACAACTTTTACTTGCGATTTACCCTTTCCTTAATTTTCTCTAGTACATTGTTGAGTTGACTTATTACTTCGGTAAAGTCTTTGTCGGTAAACCTCATTGAATCAATGCTATTAGAGTATTCGCTGACTGTGCTTAGTCCTTGACGAATTTTACTGGAAGAAAAACCTGTTAATTCGCTAATCGCCTTACTGAATAATGTGTTATTTAGAGATTTAGCAATAATACCTGTAGATTTTAGATAATAGAAAAGCACTGTAATTTGAGCTTGATTTAATTCTGTTTGTTTGGTATTTGATTCTTTAGGTGATTTACCATATTTATTGTCTAGGGTAGTATCTTGCAGTACGTTTTCGATTAGCTGGTATTTGGTTTGGAGAGCCTCCATGTACTCGCTTTCACCCTCAGCAATCAGTTTCCCTAATTCTATTTTTGAATCAATCAGTTTGATCCTGATTGATTCAACTTCCAATCCCTTACTTTTATGGATGGCAACAGCATCGTTAAATCTGGCAATCTGCTTGATTAGGTCGGATTCGTACTCATTAGGATTAATCTGTGTTTTTTTATGGCGCTCGAATCGTTTATATGGACTTACACCAAAACTATCAGGTAAACCAGAAAATAATTCTTGTTCTTCAACTACTGAACTGTTTGGTTGATTGAATTCTTGGTTGTCAGTTAGATTTATCAGTAACTTCTTTAAATGTGCATCCATCAATACTATATTATTAAACCCTAGTTCAAATTTAATTGATTTATTGAAATCTGATTCCGCATATCTCCAATGAATGTATTTACTTAAGAGAATTAGTCAGTTTCAATAGTTCACAGACCTATATCTACCTACTTCATTTTTAAAACCCCTTCCATATCCCATATAGCCAAGCAGCTGTCCAGACAATTGCCACTGAAACCTTTGAAAAGCCTTCAATTGCCGATACTTTTTCTGAACTAAATACAAACCAAAATAGCACCTCCTACTGTTGCAATTGTAAGAAGAACTTTCCAGATGCTTATTTCCTCTACATATTCTTGAGCAAAACGGACACCCATCCCTGTGCAAAGCGGACAGCCATTCCTGCTGAAAACGGACATGGATTCTTGAGCAAAGCGTACAGCGGCGCCTAAGGAAAACGGACGGTGATTCCTGCAAAACATCCCTTTAAACTTGCCATTGATCGAACTAATTGGAAGGTTGGGAAACATGATATCAATATCTTGTGAATTGGTATTGTACATCAATGTGTTGCTTTTCCTTTGCTCTTTTTATAATGATGACTAAATCTAGAAACTCATATACAAGAGAGAGAATTGAACTTCTAGAGCGGTGCATCCATTTGTTTGGACTTATCGTATAGGAATATATCTCGATTCAACTAAGCCGATTAAAATTAAAAAGCATGGCAGAAGAACTCAAAGTTTCTTTAAATAGGGTCTAGTTTTGTTAGCTAATGTGTTATTAGCTAATGATTTGGATTAGTTTGAATATTGCTTCATATTTTTGTCATGTACTTTGTAATATTATATGCTTTTACTTTTTTCGGGATTTCAATTTCTGGTCTACAAGTTTGGTAATGTGCTTCTCTTTGCCCTCATTAAGACCTTCGAGATGCTTTATTAACTCACTTTTTGACGTAAGGCCAATATTGTTTCGTTTTGGCAATTTCCCCTTGCTGCGGTATGTTGATAATGTTGATTTCGTGAAGCTAAGAATCTTTGACAAATCATCGTCTGTTAAAAAGTCGGGAAGGCTATCTAATTTAAACTCTATTTTGATTTCCTCAGGTTTATTATTCATTTGCCCCGAAATCAACCTCTCACAGTAATTTATCGTGAATCTTATGTTGTAAACTGCTTTATCTTTAGATATAGGCTTAAACAAATTAGATCCACTATAAATAGTGTGGCCGTACAGGTCACTAAAATAGTCTAGGTCCTTGGTTAATTTTTCGACCAAGAGCTGAATATAGAAAGATTTGTCGGCAAACTTCTCAAGTTCGCAGTTAACTAATCCTATTTTTAGGTCATCCTCCTCAATATAGGGAATCATAGATGCAATTGTTTCTACAGTGTCAAGCATTGTCGTTTTTGAATAATTCCGTTTTTAGTTTTTCAACAGGTTCTGATTTAATGACTGGAAGAGTATCAATATATCTTTTAGTGGTTGCTATCGAAGAATGAGATAGTGCATTACTTAAATAATCTAAATTAGAGTCTGTCAGATAGGCCAGTGTCGCAAATGTGTGTCTAGCCCAGCTGAGTGAAAATCGATCAATCCCAGCTTTTTCTGCTACAATAATTAAAAGTCTATTCATACTTCTCGTGATTGTTTTTATTCTGACAGATATTTTGTTTTGATCTGAGAGAAATTCGGGTTCAATCAGGTCAAAAAGTAGCTCACCATTACTTGATCTATATTTTTCAATTAGTCGAGCGAGAGGTTCATTCACCGATATCATCGTTTCATCGGTAAATTCCTTTCGAGATCTGGATTTTTCTCTTGAGAAAGTCAAAGTTCTAGCCTTGATGTTGTAGTTTTTTACTTTTAGTAAGGCGATATCTTTTAAATTAGCGCCATTACAGTGAAACGAAATGAAGAAAAACTCAATAGCCCGCACCTGAGCAACGGTTAGCTTGTTCTTTATTTGAACTAGTTTCGTTATATCATCTTTATTCAGAGATTTTTTCACCCTGTTGGAAGGTCTGATTTTATAATAATTACCATTGTTTTTTGAAGAAAATGGATACATCTTTTGTGTTACAATACCTTTGCTTATGGCATAATTAAAAATCGCTCGTATGCAGATTAGATAGGATTGCACAGTTGATTCTGAAATAGCTCTTTGTCCAGAATCTTCTGGAGGATTGAGCATGAATTTTTCAAAACCTTTGAGAAAAGCAAAGTCGATGCTAGCAATTGAAAAGTTCTCGTATATTTTTTCGCAACTAGGGTTTCGTTTATTACTCTTATTCTTGATTTTAGAACTGTTTATCACGTAATTTCTAATTGCCATGGTCGCACTCGAATAGCTCTCAATTGTTGATTTAGCAAAATGATTCTTCTTTTTTTCTTGAATAAAAGAATCAACCAAAGACGAAAAACTGCTTTGTAATAAAGTGGCAGGGGTGAAGGTATAGTAATCATTTTTGAATCTATTGAGGTCAAATGGTGTTTGGTTTTTCTCATATTGATCTATCAATTCTTCAGCTCTTCTTAAGTACTCACTTAATTCCATCCGAATTTGTTGAAGTTTATTTCTATCTAGATTAAGAGTTTTAGACTGAAGTATACTGTGGTTTTCAATAATGTTCCATTCTTCCTTTTTGAATTTTAGTTTAGTTGGTATTTCTATGCGTTTACCATAGCTCACTTTAAGTTTGATAGAAACATATCCAAAAGCCATTTTCCTCGGATCTGCGTAAAACTTAATCATAGGTTTTTTGTTCATGAAATCTCTGTTCAATTAATGAGGTAATACTGTTTTTAATTATAGTAAACTGGAATGAGAAATACAAGTTTTATAGTAAAATTGTGTTTTATTTTTCACACACTTTTCACACACTTTTCTTCAAAAATCGTCAAAAATTACCAAAAATCGTCAAAAATCATCACTTTTTTAGTTTTATGTTTGCTGTTGAAATAGATATAAATAGCTTATAACCACGATTATAAATAGCCAAATACAAAATATTGTAGTTCTATTCATAATCATGAGGTCGGCGGTTCAAGCCCGCCTCTCGCTACTTGAAAATTAAGCACTTACAAAAAATGTTTTGTAGGTGCTTTTTTATTTCTATCCGATTATCCTCCCGATCATGTATCAGTCTGGGCTATCGTTTTAAGGTGTACCTCCAATGATCCTGGCCAAAGGCTTATTTTTTCATATTTTATCGGACAGCCTTGAAATCAGCGATTCAACAACCAATCTATTGTCGTATTATTTTTTTTTGTACTATTGCATGGTTATGTTATTTACCCTACTCAATAGTAAACGTTATGAAAAATCTTATTACCCTAGCCTGTCTGGTTGTTTTTTCGTTCTTGACTTACCCTGTTCATGCGGTTAATTCTGATTATGAGCCGGATTTTTTAGCCGAAAGCGCTATAATCTCTAGTTTGGATCAAACATCTGAAGCTGGAAATCAAATTGTTGTATCTCTAACTGTGGAGGAAGATATTTTTTCCATTATTCTATCGCCTGAACTCGATTGTTCTATTACCGTTACAGTAACTGTGAGTGGAATATTGGGCTCTGTATCAGTCTCCGGTACTATGAGCGGACCATGCGATGAACTCCGTGTTTCAATAGAAGCATTCATAAATGACTTGATTGATCTGGGAAAGGATAGGTATAATCGGCTTAAATAATTGTTTATGAAATTTTTCTGGAGTTTGTTATTCTTTCTGCTGATTCTACAGAAGATTTTTGGGCAAGTTGTATCCTATACATTTATCGACAACAAGCAACTGGAGCATACCTGTTCTTTATATTTGTTTGAGGGAAACAGCAAATTTGAATCGAATTTGATAAGCTTTTATGTGATTGATAATCAATTTGTTATTTCTCCTGTCGAATATTTAGAAGAAGGTGTTCTTGATAAGATTGAAACTATCCAGTGGTCATGGGAATATGTCAATCAATCGAAAGATGTTATGGGTTTTTCATGTAAACAAGCCATCTCAGATTTTAATGGTCGAACATGGGTTGCATGGTACACCGATACCTTATATGGAGGACCTTGGAAATCGAGAGGTTTGCCAGGAATCATTTTGGAACTGCATGATACTGATAGTTTATTTCATTTCACGGCAAGTGAATTTAGCCCAGATGTTGTTGAAATATCACCGCCTGAACTGAAGAATCCAATTTCTTATGAAGAATATGTAGAACGGCATAAAATCTTCCGTCAGTCATTTAATGAAGTATTTAGCGATGATTCATTGATCAAAAGTAAATTTCCTGACCCTCGGTATAAGGTGAAAATTACAGTGAACTTTGATGACGTCCTGGAACCTGATTTTTTCAACTAGGATTCTCTCTTTCTTGTTTAGGGATAATCAATTCTATAGCCGTTACCTTGTGCCCCTATTGAATGGGAGGTCAATTAAACTGCTAGTATAGATGGGTTTACAGTGATCGGCCGTTATTAGCATACGTATAAAATACCTGTTGGTGTGGGAAAGTTCCTTGTTAAGTCACCTAAGTTACTATGGAGTAAACCGTGCCATGGACCTTCCCTAACGGATCAAATCCCAAATATAACTGTCGAGCAAGGGAATTAACTTTCGAGTAGATGGGGTGGGGTCAAAATGGATGTTAGTTTGCTCATGGTATATGCGAATGGAATATTCATGGTTCTGGAAGAGGGAATCGATTAGGGGATAGGATACGTAGCCTTCGAATCGAGCAATGAAGCCATTGGGTGCTTTTTCCAGAAACATCCGAGTCGGTTGATTCATTGTAAAGGATTGTTTGCTACTACCAATCCATTCAAGCGAATCGATTGCCTTAATCTTTTCGGGACTCCAAATACTGAATTTAACCGATACCAAATCGGTTCGATCGGACGCATGGGTGTAGGTATAATCGATTTCGAGCTTATCGCTTTCGGATTCAAACTCCAAGGGTTTAATAAAATAAGTAGTACCTGCATCGCCTCGGTAAAAAACTTCGTAGTGTTTTTTGACCCGCCTTTCCGATAGCTTGGAAGATAACCCGCACGAAGTGAGTATCATAAGGCTTAAGACAAGAGCAAGTCTAGAGGTGTTTTTCATAGGATTAAAACCCGAAATAAGTTGAGTTCATTTGTTTGGCTAACTGCAGCGCTGAGTCGGGATGATTGGTAAAATCAATCAAGGCGAAATATAAATTTCCTTCCACCACTCCTGCTAATTCACTGAAAACATGCTGATCGTTCCTTTCAATGCAATGATATGCCTGTGGTGTGTCCATTATAATTATGGAAGAATTCTGAAAAGCCTGTTTTTTAAGTTGATCGAATTGGGTGTCAAAAGGAATTGCTAAGTAAATCCGGTATTGCTCGGATTCAATGATTCGGAAGAGAGGCAGTTGGGATTCGTGATGGGCAGTGAGACCTCGAAAGGTTTCGAGGAGCAGCGGATCGGGATTAATGAGGGTTTCCTGATCGGATAACTCGAAACCAAATCCGTTGAACCACTCCATCCGATTTGTCGGATTGGTAGTGCAGGCACTCAATAGCAAGAAGCTGAACACGATGAGTTTAAAGGAAAGCAGGGAGGACAATGCCTCCCTGCGAAAAGGTTTATTCACCGGTAACAATGGTTTCGAAAGTGTAAATGATTCCCAAAACATTGGTTTGTTTCATGTCGACAGTGGCCACTTTAGTAATTCCACCGTTTTTAGCAGCGGTACGAATGGATGCATCGGCATCGAAAAAGAAAATGCCCAAGAAGCCGGTAGCGGTTGCTGTTCCTACTTTTGATCCGATGGGATTACTGGTTGCATCTACCGGTAAGGTGATAGCGCAACTGGCAAACAAAGCTGCTACTGATAACATAGCAACAAATTTTCTGAATTTCTTCATAATAAACACGTTTTAAGTTCTCCTACTCATAAGGCTTTTCGGTTTCGCCGCCTTTTAACATCTTGCTAAAAGGCAGGTAATTTTACGAAATCTTCGGAGACCGCCCAAGCATGTTGAGCAACTTTTTAACTCTAATGCTATTTTCCACTCAGTGAAAGAGCTTATGGTCTTTGGGCAAGGTAGAAAACATAACCCACCCATTCCTTATATCGACGAAAGAGAGCTATTTCATGTTTTTCAGCCTCAACTATTTCTATTGCTTCGCTAGCGTGCCCATGGCGCGATAAAAAAGCATCGAAACGGTCTTCCATCGGTTTATAATAGTTGGTTTCCCAATCGTCCGAAGGAAGGGTGAAGTGGGTTAATAGGTGGTAACCTGCGTCTTGAAGCTGAGCAATTTTGGTAGGTATGTCGGCCATGTAGGCATATTCTTGGTTCCAATGGTTTTCAATTTCTGTTGGTCGAGTAGGAGTGAGCCAGCTTAATTCGCTGACTACGAGGCATCCATTGGGTTTGAGGAAAGAATGCCAATAGCGTACTCCTGGTTCAAACCCCATGTTGTAAATGGCTCCTTCCGACCAAATTATGTCCCAGCTCTCTGGTTTAGCGGATAATTCGGACATGGATTCAGCGCGGGGATTGATTCTATGGGCGAATCCGGCCTGTTTAGATCGCTTCCTTAATGCTTCCAAAAAAGGAGGAAAGAGATCGATTGCATCGATTTGCCATTTCGTGTTTTTTGCCAAATCGATGGTTTGAGCACCGGTTCCGCAACCTATATCGGCCAGATGCAAGGGCGCATTGCGGTCGAGAGGGATGGCTTCTAATGCTCGTAGCGTTGCTTCGGTTGAGCCCGGCCCCTGACGTTGAGCCGATATGTGAAAATCGATGAGCAGTTCGAGTGAATTCATGGTTTTGCCTTTTAGGTTGGCAAATATAGGAAATTGCTAACTCCCGCTTATTGGGCTGCCGAACAAGCCTACGGCCATCTCCGCCCATAGCAGTACAAAGAGAAACAGTAAGAGTAAAATGAGCCCAATACGTAGTGATTTCCGTTTTACTTTACGGTTCAACGTATCCAGCCCGGTTAATAGCCCGGTGAGCAGGATGGCTGCAATGACAAAATCGGCTGGGCTCCAGTTTGCTCCGTCGGATACAAGCATAGCAATGGCCGGAACGAGCAGCAGGATAGCTACAATTGCCAAAATAATTCCAAATCTTCGTAAGTTCATTTACAAAATTAATCTATTGATACTCGCTCTGTAAGAACGGACCTGTATCTTTGTTGGTGTACTAAAACCAAAATTTTGTGATTAAATCGATGAGCGTCTTTTTTTTGATTTTGATTGTGTTCCTAACCGTCGACCTTCAGGGGCAAATACTGGAGGTTACGCCGCCACAACCCGGGGTCGACGACACGGTTAGCATTGTGTATCGGGCCAATTTAGGAAATGGTGAATTGATCAATGAATCTCCCATTTATGCCCACACCGGAGTGTTAACCAGTTATAGCACAGGGCCATCGGATTGGAAATACGTAAAAACCGATTGGTGCGAAAATACCTCGGAGGTTTTGATGGAGGATCTTGGGAATCAAATGCATCGAATTAGCTTTCACATTCGCTCGTATTACGGGATTCCAGCTGGCGAAATCGTTACTCATTTAGCCTTTGTATTTCGAAATGAGAATTGCAGTAAGGTTGGAAGGACTGCCGATGGAGGCGACATTTTTTATCCTATAGAGATCAGCTCCAATCAGTTGGAATATCTCAGTCATTCCTATCAAGGGAGTGGATTATCCATTCAAACGGATAGGGGCGGCTTTCATTTGAAAGCATTTAGTCCAACCATTATTCGGGTAAGTACCGAAGAATCTGAATCCTTTCAGGACGAGCCAGTTTCCGTGGTCGATATGGAACCAATGGCTATGACCCAGCTAACCATAGATAGTGCGAAGCTCGTTTATGCTACCGATTCGGTGCAAGTGCATATTCAAAAATTCCCCTTTCAGCTTCAGTTCCTTTACCAGGGTGATACTCTATTGCGTGAATCCATTCCTCTTAGTCATAGCCCTGCGGCCAGCTTGGTGTCGTTTCGCATCGATTCGTTGGAGGTAATCCACGGAACAGGATCACGAGCCATTGATTTGAATTTGAAAGGTCAAAGCTTGCAAATGCACAATCAGGCGCATTATGGTTATGGATGGGGAGCTAAAAATTTGAATGTAGCCATCCCGTTTTTAGTCTCCTCGAAAAGCTACGGACTCTATTTTCATCATCATCATGCCGGGAATTTGAATTTGACCAATCCGGAGGAATTGCTTTACACCTGCAACGACTCAGTTTTGTCGTATTTTTTCGTAGCAGGGAAGGATTATCCGAGTATTTTGAATTCCTACACCGAGCTTACCGGTAAGCCAGAGCTGCCGCCTCGGTGGGCTTTGGGATATATACAGTCGAAGTACGGCTACACTACCGAGCAAGCGACTCGCGAGGTTGTGAATCAGTTTGCTTTGCAAGATTTTCCGTTAGATGCCATCGTTTTGGATTTGTATTGGTTTGGTTCTACAGCAACCATGGGTAATTTGGATTGGGACTATAGTCGTTTCCCTAATCCTACCGGCATGATGGATGATTTTGAGCAGCAGCGTGGTGTGAAAACCATTCTGATTACGGAACCTTATTTTGTGCAAAGCAGTTCGAATTATCAAACATTGATAAATCAGTCGTTTTTGGGTACAAATGGTAACCAGCAACCCTATTTGCTCAATAATTTTTGGGCCGGACCAGCTGGTTTGTTGAATATGAACGATAGTAATGCTCAGAACTGGATGTGGTCTTTCTATCGGAATAGGATTTTGGAGGGTGCTGGCGGATGGTGGTGCGATTTGGGCGAGCCAGAGAATCATCCGAACGATATGCTTCATGTGGGTGTTCCGGCCATGGAACTCCATAATCGATATTCGCTTGCCTGGGCTGAAATGCTTCATCGGAAATACCGACAGGAATTTCCGGAGCAGCGCTTATTTAACTTGATTCGAAGTGGATATGCAGGAATGCAGCGCTTTCAGACATATCCCTGGTCGGGCGATGTGCAACGGTCGTATTCAGGTCTGCAAGCGCAAATACCGATTATGCTGAATATGGGTTATAGCGGCGTTGGCTTCATGCATAGCGATTTGGGTGGATTCACCGGCGGCGGCCAAAACAATTCGCTGTATACCCGCTGGATGCAGTTGGGAACATTTTCTCCTGTTATGCGTGCTCATGGGGTCGATGTCGCAACAGAACCCTATCAATATCCGCAGCCTTACAAAGATATTTTGAGAAAATTTCTAAAATTGCGTTATCAGCTAATTCCGTATAATTATCACCTAAGTTATGAATATGCTCTTAGCGGTATTCCTTTGGCTCGAGCTATGGATTTTTACGACTCGGATAATTCAGTATTACAGACGATTAACGATCAATATTTCTGGGGTCCATCGATGCTTATTGCTCCCATGTTGGAAGAAAATTCCTCTTATCGTTCGGTTTATCTTCCCGATGGGAAATGGATTCATTATTTTGATCGGAGCATTCATCCGGGTAATCAATGGATTCAGACTTATGCTCCCATCGAGACGATGCCTGTTTTCGTGAAACGTGGCAGTATTATTCCCCATGCATCGGAAAAGCATAGCTTACAAGATTACGATGGGTCGGAGCTGAGTTTATGGTATTATCCCGATTTGGAGGAGCCTATTTCCTATTATCAATGGTTTAACGACGATGGCCAGAATCCAAGCAGTTTGGAGATGAATGCGTTTGAATGGTTGGAATTCGAAGCTATTTACGATGCCGATTCCAGCCTTTTCTACCTCACGGCTGCCGAATCACCACTGTTTGTTGTTAATTCTAAAAAGATGGAGGTTCGGGTTATAAATTTGGAGTCGTCGCCACAGAAATTTTATTTTCAAGGGATAGAATGGCCTATTGCTTCGGATGCTACTCTTTATGAAAATGAAACCCAGGCGGTTTATTTTAACGAAAGTGAGCGTACGCTGTTTGTCAAGTTTGAATGGGATTTAACACAGGATATGGAACTAGCGTTCACTCAGGCTCCGCTGTTTAACGGAATATCGGAAATCGAAAACTGGGTAAGCATGAACGTTTATCCGAATCCGGCTCATGAGCACCTGCATTTGGAATATCACTTGGTACAATCTGACGAGATCCGGATTTCTTTGCTCGATTACAGTGGCAGAATACTTCGGATTCTTGATGAAGATTATAAACCTGCAGGTAATCATCGCATTAGCTCCATCGATATTAGTGTTTTGTCATCAGGAAGTTATATGCTGCTTTTGGAAGGGAGTGAGGGGGTTCATCGAAAGTCTTTTATTCGCCTGCCATAGGAATTGTTCCTTGCAACGAGTTGAATTACATTGAATATCAGCATTTAAGAAGCCTTCAATGTTGCTAATGGCTGTACCTACAAGAATCCCGAAGCAAAGTATAGAGTCGTAAGTATAACCTTGCTTTCGGGTTTCCTGTTGGCTGATGATTGTGTTTCTTAATCTACCATGATGGCTTCGTTCGATTGAAGCATCCTACATCAAGGCCCCACATTTCCTTCGACTTCGATGCTCGCTCCGGCTTGTTGTTCTAGCTGAAGCTGATCCTGGACGAATAATTTCGCTCCGCTTTTTATCCAGAGTTTTCCATTCCCCTCGATCGATAAGTTCGGAATTTGTATGTGATCGTTTGGATTAATTTCCATCCGGTGTGTCGATTGAATGGTCGTAATGGGATCTGGACACGCATTGCTTATTTCGCCCGGATAGCTAGTGGCATCAATCCATGATGTGCCATTGAATTGTTCCCAATTTCCAATAGTAGTCCAGTTTCGGGCTGAGGAGTAATCGAGCCCACTTTTGGATTGGTATTGTAGTAGGGGATTCATCGTTATTTCAATGGTATTGCTTACTTTCCAGTCGGGTGCACAAGTGACCCTTATTTTTCGAATGAACCAAGTTGTTTGGTTGAGTAATCCCGGTTGGTAGCTGGCTGCTGTGGCTCCGGGAATGTCGGCAAAACCTGAAATTGCGCTAGTGGTTGAGGATTGCCATTGGTACTCGATTATTCCTTGAATTGTTCCCGGAGGAGCTTCCGTTTCCGTTAGCAAATCAGGTGTTACCCCACTGCAGAGGCTTTGAGCGGACCCAATTGTACCGCCATAGGTTGGATTTGAGCAATTGACCACTAAAATCGCCGAGGTTGCTGGTGTAAGACTGGAATAGGAAAACTGTAGGATATGATTACCATATCCGATGATTTTTAAGTCGGAGAAGGTGGCTATTCCGCTTGCATTCGTGGTTGCACTAAGGGTTCCTTGTAAACTACCCGTTCCTTGATAAATGGAGGCGGTTATAACCTGTCCTGCCTCTTGAACTGTTACCCCCTGATTGTCCTGAATAGCCACTTCGTAGGATGGCGTAATCGCATAGCCTGATTCTACACTGCTTGCTTGATTGGCCGAATTAAGGATGGTGACTTGAGTAGGAATACTGATCGATGGTTCATTAAAGGCAAAAAAGGCCGGATCGGACGATCCGCTAGCGGTCCAGCGAAGAGAAACTGCTTGCTGATAGTTCGTTCCATTGATTCCAAAATCGCTCAATTGAAAAGTAAGGTATCGAATATCGCGTTCACCATTGGCTGTTACTCCGCCATCGTTTCGAATATTACCGTCGCGGTAATAAAAGTCGGCTCTCCAGGTTCCAACAGAGGTAGTATTCGATTGAATGATGTTGATAACATTTCCAACAACGTTTCCACTCCCGTCGAGTATAGCTAGTTCATCTTGGGAAGCACCTGGCGAAGCAAGCTGAGTGATCAGAATATCGGGCACTCCATCGGCAATATTTGCTTGGGTTATTCCATTCGAACTGAAGGTAAAGGTTAAGCTGGTGCCGGAGGGAATATTGGCTAGTCCGGTTCCAATATCGAGACCTCGGGTGCCGTCGGTTAGAAAGGCTGAAAGGGTTTCTGGACTCGCGCATCCGTTCAAAGCGGTTTCAAAAGGTGCAGAAATGCTTCCTCCATTATCCACTCCATCGTACAATTGCCCTAACATAACGAGGTAAGCATCGGAGGAAGGGGGTGGACAACTACCGCTGGCGACCGAAGTGATGGGTAAGGCTCTCCAATTACCTGGAGTAAAGGTTACACCGTTGTTGGTAAGTGTATTATCGTTAACGCCTGTAGAATAAATGATTCCGTTGTAGAGAAAGGCGAGTAATTTATGGGAATTGTCCGGTTGAGTGGCATTAAAGCTATTATTGGATGAAGTCCAAAAGCCACCAAAATCGGTCCATAGTTGAGCGGTAGCTCCATTAGGAGGAAGGGGAGGTGTGTACTCGGAAGGTAAGGTCTCGATTTGGCTTGGCTGTTTATCCGTTTCCGAGTGTTTACTTGCAAAGGCTAAGGTGCTGATTAGTAACATGATGGATGTCCAAAGCACTTGGGTTTTGGACGATAAAATAGTGTTCCGCTTGTTGTTCATGGTCATAAGTTTTAGAGGTCTTCTTATTCCAATCCGTAAGGGTTTAGTTCCAAACGAACTAGGAGGAAATTGAATTCTTTGGTTCAAGGCGAATGTAAAGCAAGGATTCAATCTAAACCTATCAGAATGGATGGAAAAAACTGGATAAAAACTTCCGGTTTGTTGTAAAGTACTGTTATTCAGTTTATAAACTTCGTTTTTAATCCTGCAAGCATGTTTTTCTCTTCGTTTGTTTGAGGTGTAACGCGCTTGAAATGAGAGAATTAAGGGGAGCGTTGCGGATTCTCAGGGAAGGAACAAATTCCGTAAAATGCTTTTGATGTAACATAATCGGTAAAATAGGGCGGAAGATTTGTTACCACTCAACTCATTTTATGATACTATTCGACGGATATGCGTCTTGGAATAGCTATACGATTTCGAACTAGTTGCCTCATTCTGTAAAATACAGATAGAAAGGCACCTATATGCCTCTTGCTTCGAGTCAGCTACAGCTGAAAAAGAAACCGAAGACGTTGAATCCGTTTCAAGAGGAATGGATTTAGCTATCAGGGGATCGATGAAGAGTCAGTGAAGGGTAACAATCGGCTTCTTTCCTTAATATTTCCATTTGTTCGACAGCTTAACCAGTGATAACATTACCGGAACTTCGACTAGTACGCCCACAACGGTTACCATGGCAGCAGGCGATTGGAGTCCAAATAGAGCAATGGCGACGGCTACGGCTAATTCGAAAAAGTTACTGGCTCCGATCATGGCTGCCGGTGAACAAATAGCGTGGGGCAGTTTTAATTTTCTGCCACCGAACCAGCTAATGAAAAAGATGAAGTAGGTTTGTATCACGAGGGGAATCGCGACCAAAAGGATAATCAGCGGATTATCTACGATGGTATTTCCTTGAAAAGCAAAGAGTAAGATGAGCGTGAGTAGCAATGCCAAGATTGAAACCGGTTTGAATTTAGGAAGAAACTGAGTTTTAAACCATTCCTCTCCTCTTCGTTTTATCAGGATTTTATGCGTAAGGTATCCTGCGAGAAGAGGAATAACAACAAAGGCTACAATGCTAGCAACCAAAGTATTGTAGGGTATTTCAATATTGGTAATGCCCAGGAGTAACCCGACAATTGGAATAAAGGCGACAAGGATGATGAGGTCGTTGAGCGACACCTGAACCAGGGTGTAGTTAGGATCGCCATCGGTAAGATAACTCCAAACAAAAACCATGGCTGTGCAGGGAGCTGCCCCCAATAAAATGGCTCCGGCAATGTATTCTCCCGCTTGTTCCGGACTTATAAAGGCTGAATAGAGTTTCGAGAAAAATATCCAGGTAAAAAAGGCCATCGTAAAAGGTTTGATAAGCCAGTTTACGATTAAGGTCAGAAAAATTCCTTTGGGTTGTTTGCGGATACTTTTAATGCTCGAAAAATCGACTTGTAGCATCATGGGATAAATCATAAGCCAGATTAAAACAGCTACGGGGATATTCACTTTGAATACTTCCAAATTGCTCAATACTTCCATGCTGCTGCCTGCTACATTGCCAATTCCAATACCGGCCGCAATGCAAATGGCTACCCATAATGAGAGGTATTTTTCGAAAAAACCGATTTTTTTTACGCTATTGCTCATCTTTTTTACCGTTTAATGTAATGCTGTAAATGCCGGATGATTCCTTCTTGAAATCCGCAAGCTCCTCCTCGCTCAGGTAGTTCAATAGGATTGGATCGGGGATTTCGATTTTCTTTTCTTTTTTTATTTCAATTTGGTTAAAGCCTGTTTCCTCGATTATTTGCAAATATTCTGCTTTCAGCATAGCTCCTGAAACACAACCAGCATACATTTCGGCCGCCTTTGAAATCTTTTCGGGTAAAGCACCCGTTAGAACAATGTCGGAAATGCTAAAGTGTCCGCCTCTTTTTAATACGCGGAAAATTTCTTGGAAAGCTTGCTGTTTGTCTGGAACCAGATTTAAGACGCAATTACTGATAATCACATCGAATTGCTCCTCGTTAAAAGGCATCGATTCAATATCTCCTTTAATGAATTCGACATTGGTAAAGTTGGTTTGAGAGAGGTTTTGGTTTGCTTTTTCAAGCATCGCATCAGTAAAATCTAACCCGGTTACACGACCTTCCTCACCCACTAAAGTACGTACTACAAAACAATCGTTTCCGGCTCCCGACCCTAGATCCAAAACGTGATCACCTGCTTTAATCCCCGCATATTCAGTGGGTAATCCACAGCCTAAACCGAGATCGGCATTGGGATTATAACCCTCAAGGCTGGTATAATCGTCGCTGAAAACGGAATAATCCATATCGTTGCAACATCCTGAGCTGCCACAGCAGGAACTCTGGTTTTGAGATTTACTTTGAGTGGCAATTTCGCCGTATTTATCTTGTACAAATAGTTTTAAATCCTTCGCTTTCATAATTGCGGCTTTAGTTCGTTGGTATATAAATCGTCAAAGCTTGTCCGGATTTCATCGCGAACGCGCAAAAATTCACTCCGAACAAATTCCTCTGAACCAACAGCATGCGATGGATCGTCGAAACCGATGTGCAGCCGGTTTCTCACCTTACCGGAGAAGCTAGGACAAACTTCGTTGGCACCGCCACAAACAGTGATTACATAATCCCATTCGTCGTTTAAATATTGCTCTACCGAATCGGAGGTATGATGGCCGATATCGATGCCTATTTCGCTCATTACCTGGACTGCTTGCTGATTGAGCGCGCCGGACGCCTCTGTCCCGGCAGAACATACGCTTAGACGCGAATCGAACGATTGCAAAAAACCGTGGGCCATTTGGCTCCTGCAGCTATTACCGGTGCATAGAATTAATACTCGCATGGGTTTATTTTTTTCGTTTAACATGGGTTATCGTAACAAAAAAGTTCATCCTGGAAGAACTTATTAAACAGTATTTTGAATTCTTCTAATCGTTTGCCGCACAGGCAATAATTGATTTTAAGCCCTTCAACCTCTCCTTGAATCAGGCCCAGATTTTTGAGTTCTTTTAAATGTTGCGACACGGTGGTCCGGCTCAGGGGTAGTTGGTCGGAAATGTCGCCCGAGATGCAGGATTTGGTCTCCGAAAGGTATTTCAGGATAGCTAGTCTGGCCGGGTGGGAGATTCCCTTTGCCAGTTGGGCTAATTCCTGTAATTCCTCATCGAAAATAGTTCGTTTATCCATTTTT
>CALGAK010000108.1 GCA_937954085.1 uncultured Bacteroidota bacterium | reverse complement strand
GAATCGGAACCTGAATTTCCCATCGAGTTAACCACCAGGATTCCTTTCGAGGCGGCCATATTGGCAGCTCGGGTAACCAGGGATGTGGCTCCGTTCATGTCGCTTACAAAATATCGATGATGGGTGTAGCCTAACGAGGAGTTGATGATGTCGGCTCCGTTTCGGTCGGCCCATTCGGCAGCGGCCATCCAGAATTCTTCTTCGGCAAGTGGCTCGCGCGTCGCATATTCCGTTCGGGCGAGTAGAAATTCAGCTTCGGGAGCTAATCCAATCATTTTGCCCTGATAAATCCCTGCAATGCATGAAAGCACCGAACGACCATGACTTCCATAGTCGTACACAAACTCATCGTCTTTTACAAAATCGTAGGTTTTCAGAATACGATTATTCGCCCGAAGGTGTTCGAAGGCCGCATGCTGATCGACCCCTTTGAAGCCCACATCGAAAACCGCTACTCGCACACCCTTTCCAGTGATGCCATTTTCGACAAACCATTCACCTCCCATGTTTGCCAGTTGTTGTTGCAGGAGACCGGAATCGACATCGATGGCGAATGATTCGGGTTCTGCATCTTCTGGTTTTATCTCGGCCGGAACCGACCAAGAGGGAGTAATGAGGATGGTTTCCTTCACAAAAGGCAATGATTGAATGGCATTGATTTGTGCTTCATTGGCATAAACAATCTGCGCGTTGAACCATCTCGATTCGAAGCCGGTTTGTTCCGCCAGGTTTGCGACTAAGCTTGTATAATCCTTGTTCAGTGGAAAATCGCTTGAGTCGTAGAGCGAGATGCCCTGCATTTGTCGTCGTTCGATTGCTTTTGCATCGAAATAAGCATAGGGATCGAACGTAACGTCTTTCTTGTCGGTATAGAAAACCCAGTATTTCGATTCTTGTGCCTGGGTTGTTGGGGTAAAAATGGAGGGGAAAAGTAGAAACCACCCCAGTAAAAACACGGTTATTCTCATTATCAGTTTTTTAGAAAAAGAACAAGGTTTACATCATTTTGGTTCCAATCGTAGAGAAAATAGAACGAGTTTTAAAAGTAAGAAAAAGCACTCAGATTGCTCGTCTTTCCATGAAATGTTTTCTGGTTCAGAGTTAAAGCTGAGTCATTCCCTGGGAGTAGATGGAAATGCACTTTTTTGAGTGGTTACAAAAGGGCAATAATAGACCCTCAATTGGGTTATAGTGCTATATTTGTTCACTTTAATAACCCACTGAAATTGCTGAATTATGAAACGTATTTATAAAACCTACGGATGGTTGCTGATGATGCTATTGGTCTCTCTGAGTATGAGCGGTCAACGATTAATTCAATCGACTGTTGAACTGAAACTACACGATGGAAAAGGGAATAAGGTTTATACGTACCAGCGGTCGAAAGTGGCTTATCTGTCGGTAAAAATGGGAGCTGATAAAGCTCGTTTTCAGGTTGGGAATGAACTGAGTGTTTTGATAAAAAGTGAAACGGAGCAAGAAGCCGAAACGATTGTGCTGAAGTTAAAATCGGGGACAGAGGATGAGTTTTGGGGCGAAATTCCCCTTTCGGAAAAGGAGATTGCCGTGAAAGGAAATGGCCTGCTGGAAGTTAAAGCCGGCGACCGGATAACCTTCAGTTATAAGCTGCCTGATTTGCGTGGCTCCGGGCACGATACCCTCGACGACGAAGCATGGTATCGCGGTCCTAATTGGAGTTTCTTCAACACGGGCCAGAATCATGTCATTTTAATACCACAGTGGGCTGAGATTAGCATCAAGGGAGAGCCCATTCAGCCGGGCGATTTTATCTCTGTTTTTTATGAAAAGAAAGAAGGCGACAAGGTTGAGTTGCATAATGCCGGAGGCATGGGTTATGCAACGGCACCGGGTGGAGTGAAGTACACCGGTCAGAATGTTGCTATTGCGGTATGGGGTACGCAGGAGAATAAAAGTAATGGAATGGCTTTGGGCGAAGCGTTTAAATGGAGAATTTGGCGCGCATCGGAAAATAAATACTACGATGCCACACCTGAGTACATGCCCGTTGATGAAAAAATGCATATTTCTCATTCCGGAACGTACGCACTGGACGGAATTAGTGGAGTTAATAAACTCATTGTGAAATAGGCTGTTGGCTTTTGGCTTTTGGCTCTTGGCTTCCCGAAAGCAATTAGCTAATTAAGATTCAAGATTCAGGATTCAATCCCGATAAATCGGGACTTCCGCTACGCTTCAGAATTCAATCCCGATAAATCGGGACTTCCGCTATGCTTCAGAATTCAGAATTGAACACCTTGCAAGTTAGTCCTTGAACTAGAATGATTGCCACGCGCGGTAGCTTGTTGTTGCTG